>JALSRW010000225.1 GCA_026984595.1 Alphaproteobacteria bacterium | reverse complement strand
ACGCGCGTGCCATCGAGATGGTAGCATCCCTGTCGGTCGGTACGGCGGACGCCATGGGCGCCGAAATAGTCGCGCTGGGCCTGCACCAGGGCGGTCTGCAGGCGCGCTGCATGCATCATCTCCAGCCAGGCGAGCGCCGAGGCCAGACAGGGGACCGGCAGCCCGGCGCGGGCGGCGAAGCCCACCGTGCGCCGCAGATCGCCCACCGACTTGCGCAGCCGCTCGGCGAACCAGGGTGTGGCCAGGATACCGCCCTCCCGGCCGCGGTGGGGCAGAGCGGCGACGAAATGTTCCAGCAGCCGGGAACGGATGATGCAGCCGCCCCGCCATGCCCGCGCCAGCCGCGCGAGATCGGTCTTCCAGCCATAGCGGCGGCTGCCCGCGGCCATCAGCTCGAAGCCCTGGGTGAAGGCGGCGATGCTGGCCGCCAGCAGGGCCTGTTCGAGGATCGGCGGCACCGTTTCCGGATCCGGCTTTTCCACCTTGGCCTCGGGCCAGCCGGCGGCACGGGCCCGGCGACCGGCGCTGTCGTTCGAGATCAGGCGGGCAACGAAGCCTTCGGTCAGGGTCGGGGTCGCCACCCCGAGCCGCAATGCGGTGATCGAGGCCCACTGGCCGGTACCCTTGTGGCTCGCCACATCCTCGACCATCTCCAGCACTGGCCTGCCGGTGATCGGGTCCTCGCGCCGCAGGATGTTGCCGGTGATTTCCAGGAGGTAGGAGCCGAGCTCGCCCTCGTTCCAGCGGTCGAACAGGGCCGCCGCCGCCTCCGGCCCGAGGCCCAGCAGCCGCTCGAGGAAGGCATGGGTCTCGCCGATCAGCTCCATCAACGCATATTCGATGCCGTTGTGCACCATCTTCGCGAAATGGCCGGCACCGTCCGGCCCCAGCCAGGCGGCGCAGGGACGACCGCCGGCACGTGCCGCGACGGCCAGAAAGTAGGGCCGTACCGTGCGCCAGGCGGTGCTGCTGCCCCCGGCCACGAACGAAGCTCCCCGCCGGGCGCCGCTGGCGCCGCCGGAGAGCCCGAGCCCGAGAAAGCCGATGCCCACCGCCTCGAGTTCCCCGGCTCGCCGCATGGTGTGCTCGAAATGCGAATTGCCGGCATCGACGATCACATCGCCGGCCTCGAGCTGCGGCCGCAGGTGGCGAAGGACATGGTCGATGGTCGGCCCGGCCGGCAGGCAGAGGAGAATGATCCGCGGCCGGGACAGCGCGGCGACGGCGTCTTCGAGCGACTCGGCGACCGCCACGCCTTCCCGCGCACAGCGCTGCAACTTGGCCGGTTCCTGATCGAAGCAGATGGGGCGAATGCCGTGCTCCTGCATGTTCAGGGCCAGGTTGCCGCCGATCACGCCGAGCCCGATGATTGCCAGATCGAAAGCCATGATCTCGAATGTTCCGTTCGCTCTGCTTCCGTTATGGTGAGCCGCACCGCGATCCGCAATGGCCGCGCGCATTCCGGTCGCCGGCATGCGCGGTCGGTATCCGAGGAGGGGAGGATGATCCGCGTCTGGGGGAGACGGAATTCCATCAATGTCCAGAAAGTCATGTGGACGATCGCCGAGCTCGGCCTCGATCACGAGCGCATCGACGCCGGTGGGGCATTCGGCAAGCTCGATACGCCGGAGTACGGCAGGCGCAATCCCAACCGCAAGATCCCGGTGATCGAGGACGGTGCGGTGGTGGTCTGGGAGTCCAACGCCATCGTCCGGTATCTCGCGGCGGCCTACGGCAGCGGAGGACTGTGGCCGGAACGAGCGGCGGTGCGGGCCGAGGCCGATCGCTGGATGGACTGGCAGCTCACCGAACTTTCCCCGCTCATGCACCCGATCTTCTGGGGTCTGGTGCGCACCCCTGCCGAGCGTCGCGACATGGCGGCGATCACCGAGGCGGCGAAGGCGATCGGTCCGGTCTGGCGGATCCTCGAGGACCATCTCGCGGAGCGTCGCTTCGTCGGCGGCGACAGCCTGACCATGGGCGACATTCCGGTGGGCTGCGCATACTGGCGCTACCGCAATCTCGAGGTCGCGAAGCCGCCGTTGCCGCATCTCGAGGCCTGGTTCACCCGGCTCGCGGAGCGGCCGGGCTATCGCGAGCATGTGATGTTGCCGCTGAGCTGAACTTCGCCACCGGGCTTGGCCCGGCTTGACTCCGTACTAAGCTACGGAGCGCAGGCTCCGTGGCGGAGGTGGTCGCATGGCGCGAATGACGATCGGTTGGGTGGCGGCCCGGGCGGGTGTCGGGGTGGAGACCGTCCGGTTCTACGAACGGCAGGGCTTGATCGAGCGGCCACCGCGGCCGTTGCGCGGATTTCGCGAATACGACGAGACGACCGTCGAGCGCATCCGCTTCATCAAGCAGGCCCAGGAGATGGGATTTTCGCTGCGCGAAGCGGCCGAGTTCCTGACTCTGCGCGCCGATCCGGCGGCCGATTGCAGCGACGTGCACGCTCGTGCCCAGGCCAAGCTCGCCGATGTCGAGCGGCGCATCGCGCAACTCGAGCGGCTGCGCCGGGCTCTGCACACGCTGCTGCGACGCTGTCCCAGGAGCGGGCCCGTGGCGAGCTGCAGCATCCTCGGCGCCATGCGCGGCGACCGGGCGGCGTCCGCCCGCGATTCCGTCGCGCAGCCGGCATCGCCGGGGATCCGCTGAGACATGGACGCGCTCGCTTTCCTGGCATTGCCGGTCGGCCTCGGGCTGCTCGGCTTCGTCGAGCCCTGCTCGCTCGGCGCCAGTTTTCTGTTCATCCGCTTTCTCGAAGGCAAGTCGGCGATGGAGAAAGTGGTGCAGGTGAGCAGCTTCATGATCGCGCGCATGCTGCTGATCGGGGCCTTGGGGGCGACGGCGGCGCTGATCGGGCAGACCTTCATCGGTTTCCAGAAGGCCATGTGGGTGCTGCTCGGCTCGGCCTATGCGGTCATCGGCATCCTTTACCTGATGGGGCGTCTGGGGCCGCTGATGCGCGCGTTCGGCCCCAGTCTCGCTTACGCCCGGGGGCGGCGCGGTGCGGTCATCCTGGGCCTGATCTTCGGGCTCAACATTCCCGCCTGCGCAGCACCGCTCATCTTCGCGCTTCTGGGCATGGCCGCGGCCGGCGGCGCCAGCGGTGCGGCGGTGGTCGACGGTTTCGTCTCGCTCGG
>JALSRW010000224.1 GCA_026984595.1 Alphaproteobacteria bacterium | reverse complement strand
AGCGCTTCCTCGCGCTCCGCCGCGGCCCGCGCTGCCAGGTCGTCGCCGCCGATCTCCTCGAACGCGCGTCGCGTCCGCTCACGCTCGTCGTAGAGCTCGAGGAGCTCCTTTTGCATCTCCTTGAGCTCGCGCTCGATCGTCTCGAGCCTCGAGACAGCCGCGTCGAGATCGACGTTCCGGCACTCCGCCTCGAGCTCCGCCACGGGCAGGCCGTCGCCGTGAGCCGAAATCTTCTCGAGCACCTCATCCCGCTCGATGCGAAGCCGGCGCAACCGCTCCGCTTTCTCGAGGATGGACCGGAGCTCTGCGACATTGCGCGCCCCGGCTTCGCGCTGGAGCCGTTCGACGACGCTGTGCGCCTCCTGGCGTGTGCGTTCGAGGTCATCGATCCGGCGCTCAAGATCTTCGATGCTCTCCTCGACCTGAAGGCGCAGCTCGTGGAGACGTCGTGCCTCCTCGAGACGACCTTCCAGGGCCCGCACCGCCTCCTCCGGGTCTTCGCGCGCGAGGTCGGGGGCGACCGTCGCGACGAGCTCCGCGACATCCTCGCGGAACGCCCGAGCGTCACGTTCGATCTTCGCGATCCGCTCGAAGCGCAGTTCGTCGATGCGAGCGATGACCGTGCGCATCGCCTCGATGGCATTGAGCTGGGCTTCGATCAGCGTCGCATCGACGTCGGGATCGAGCCCGAGCTCCCGCACCGTGCGGTTCCATCGGGTCTGCCAGTCCGACCAATTCTTTTGCACCCGTTCGAGCTCCCGGCGCCGGCGATCGACCTCGGCCGTCGCATCGCGATGCAATTCCTGCAAGCGATGGCGCCGTTCGGCAGCCCTTTCCCGTTCGCGGAGGGCATCTTCCGCAGTTTCGAGAACGACGGCGAGGGGGCGACCCGCCAAGGCCTCGACATCCTTCCCGAGGGCCCGCAGTTCGCCGACCAGGCGCTCGCGCACCTCAGCTTCGCGTGCCCGCAGCGACGCGACCTCCTGTTCTGCCCGCTTCGAGCTCGCGAGGGCTTCGAGGGCCTTCTCACGGGTCGCGAGCCAGGTGAGCATCTCCTCGGGCGCGAGCGGCTCGAACGGCGCCTTCGACCACAGATCCCGCCATGCGTCGTCGAGACCACGGCAACGCGTGAGGAGGTGCTCTTCCTCCGCACGCAGGCTCGAAACCTCCTCTTCGTGTTCGGCGATCTCGCGCGCGATCTCCGCGAGACGAGCGGCAGCCTTGGCCCGGTCGAAACGACGGTCGGCGAGCTCGTCGGCAGCACGCACCGCCGCTTCGTAGGCATGGACGAGATCACCTTCCGCGCCTACGAAGCTCCGCAGCTCCTCTTCGCGAAGCGACTCGCCTTCGACGTAGTGGCGGCGGACGAGCGCCCATCCGCGATCGCGATGGGCGCGCGCTTCGGCGAGCTCTTCGGGGGCGACGGCTCCTTCCTCGCGCGCGATTCGAGTGCGGGCGTGGCCCAGCCGTTCCAGCTTCCACTGAACGGCCTGCATGCGTTCCCGACAACCTTGGAGACGCTGCTCGAGTGCGCGGCGCTCTTCGCGATGCCTTTGAACCGTGTTTGCTACCGGAACGGGAAGCGTCTGGAGAACCGCCTCATCCGTCACCGCGGGCCGAAGCTCGTGGAACGTTCGGCTGAAAGCGGCCCACTCCTTTTCGCGCTCCGCTTCGGCGGCCCGGATCCGCTCGGCGAGGTCGCCCATCTTGCGCGTCGCCCGCAGGACCACGGAAAGCCTCGAGGTGTCGGGGGGCATGGGCTGCCCTTCGAGGTCGTGCTCGATGTTCTCAAGCCTCGCGGATGCGTCCTCGAGCGCCGCTTCGGCATTCCGTACTGCGGCGAGAATGCCGCTTCGCTCGGCGAGCAGCCGGCGGGCCGCCTGCACCCGGGCCCTCGCCGGAAGACGCACGACGATATCATCGATATCGTCGGACGACCAGCCGAGTTCCTCCGCGAGTTCCCGAAGTTGCGCTTTCTCCCTTTCAAGTTCGGCGCGACGTTTGGGGAGATCGGCCTTACCGTCCCGGACCTTGATGCGGCGCTCACCGAGCTGCTCGATATCCCGGGCGTAACGGAGCAGCGTTTCGTCGTAGGTGAGACCATCCCGCTTCGCCCGCTCGGCTTCCAGCCGTTCCGCGAGCATCTCGATCTGGGCCGCCGTCCTCGCTTCGTCTCGCACGGCGTCTTCGAACGTCCGGGTCGCGTTCTCGGAAAGCGCGGGCACCGTACCGAGTTCGACGATGGCCGCGTCGAGTTCGGCCTTGCGGCGGACATATCCGTAGACGCGACGGATGCGTTCGAGCCGCCGCCGCTCGGTGGACCTCTCCTCGATCGTGCGTTCGAGGACCGCGTAGGCTTTGCGAGCCTCGTCGTACGCCCGCTTGCGCCGTCCCCACTCGCTCACGCTCACGGTGTGCTCCCGAAGCGCCCTTTCGGCAGCCTCGAGTCGTTCCTTGACCTGGTAGTATCGCCTATGGGACGCTTTTCTGGCCCCCCAGAGCTCGTCCGACTCGCGCGCCAGGGCCTCGCAAAGTTCGCGCAGACCGGCGAGCCCGGCCCCGGCCGCGAACAGCATCCGACCGACGTCGTCCCTAGCTTCCAGGATCTCACGCCCGCCCTCGTGGAGACGTCCGTGGTCGAGGCCGAACATGCGCGTGAAGAAAGCCCGATCCGCATCGCGAAGAAACGGCGCGAGCACCCGTTCGCCCTCGGGAAACGGCACCTCATCGGCCCGAAGGAGCGTATCCCTCCGTCCCTTGCGGCGTCGCACCTCGAGGACCTCACCCCCATTCTCCAGAACCGCGCCGATGCGCAAGTCCTCGTTGCCGTGCAGAAACGCGAAGGGTGTTCGGTGCGGAATGCCGAAGAGGAGATCCTCGATGGCAGCGAGCGCTGTCGATTTGCCGGCTTCGTTGGGGCCGCAGACGATGTGGAGATCGGGACGACGCGGGGGAAGCTCCAAGGAGAGGCCCGCAAAGCGGCCGTAACGTAACAGATCCAGGCGGCGAATACGCATGGCTGTTCAGTCCCGGATCGCAAGGCGTGCGAGCAGATAGGTACGCACCTCGTCGACGAGGCCGCCACAGTCCCGCCTCATGGCCATCTCCAATGCGCGATCCTCGAGCTTGCTTCTGAGTTCGTA
>JALSRW010000223.1 GCA_026984595.1 Alphaproteobacteria bacterium | reverse complement strand
CGGTGTTCGTCGAGGTCAATACCGGGGGCGAGCCGCAGAAGGCGGGGGTGCTGCCGGAGGCGGTGGATGCCTTCGTCGCCGCCTGCCGGCGGGAATACGGGCTCGAGGTGGTGGGGCTGATGGCGATCCCGCCGGTCGAGGAGGATGTGGCCCTGCACACCACGTTGCTGGTGAAGATCGCCCGCCGCAACGGGTTGTCCGGGGTCAGCATCGGCATGAGCCACGATTTCGAGACGGCGATCCGCTTCGGCGCCACCCATGTGCGGGTGGGCACCGCGATCTTCGGTCCGCGGCCGCCGCGACGCGCTCAGCCGGCTTCCGGCTCGACCTCCTCGTAGAGTTCGCGCGCCTCGCGCGCCGGACCCCGCCGCTCGCCCAGCGCCAGCACCCGCACCACCACCAGACGCGGCCCCAGCAGCAGGGTCAGGACATCGCCCTCGCGCACCCGCTGGTGGCTGCGGGCGACGAGCTGGCCGTTGAGCCGTACCCGGCGGGCGGCGATCAGCGGCTCGGCCAGCTCGCGACGGCGGATGAAGCGGGCGTGCCAGAGCCATTTGTCGAGGCGAAGCGCAGCCGATGCGGTCAAGGTGCGGCCCTGAGCTTCCCGAGCACCTCGAAGGGCGAGCCGGCACGGCTCCTCGGCTCCGAAGCCCGGCGGCGGCCGCCGCGGCGGCGCGGCGGCTGGCGGTAGCGGATCTCCTCGCCCGGACAGCGCCGGAAACCGAGCTGTTTCAGCAGACGTTCGAGCTCGCTCCGGGTGAGGCCGCCGCTGGCGGCGAGATCGAGCGGCAGGGCGAAGCTCTCCTGCGCGCGCGCCCGCCGGCGCAAGGCGGCGGCCAACCGCTCGGCGACATCCACCCGGAGCGCGAAATCGCCGAAGGGCACGAAGCCCAGCGCGGTGAGCAGCGCCGGCGCCAGCGCCCCGACATCCCGCAGCACCGTGCGTCCGGGCGGCGGCGCCGCCAGCTCGGTGTCGTGCCAGAGGCTCAGCAACCGTGCCCGCCAGGCGAGGCCCCGCGGCTTCAGGGCCGGCGCCACGTAGAGCTGGAGGCGGCCGAACCGCACCCCGAGCCGGCCCAGCCGGGCACGGTCCTCGGCCCCGAGGGCGCGCAGCAGCTCCTCGGCCCGGGCCAGCGGCAGACAGCCCAGCCCCTCGGCGAGCTGCCAGGCGAGACCCCGTGCCGGGCCGCCGAGGCGGTCGGAGGCGGCTTCCCGGCGCAGCGCGAGGAGCGGTCCCAGCACATCCTCGATCCGTTCCGCCAGCCAGGCGGCGAGGCGGTCGCGGGCCCGGGCCAGCGCCCGGCTGCACAGCTCGGGGCCGTGCAGCAGCTCCACCTTCGGCTGCAGGATCTCGGGGCCGGCCGCCAGCCGGGCGATCGGCTGGCCCTGCCAGAGCAGGGTCCGCCCTTCGAGAAGGATTTCCGTCGCCGCGGCCTCGGCGATCCGCTGCAGGCGGCCCGCAAGCTCGGCCGTCACCGCCTTGCGGGCGGCGCGGGCCACCACCCGGCGCTCGAGATCGGCGGCGACGACGGCCGGGGTGTAGCGCAGGCCCCGGATCACACCGGCGCTGTGGCCGTCGACCAGCACCTCGCCATTCTCCTCGATGCGCGCCTCCACCTCGCCGCGCTCGCGAAGCTGGCGCAACAGCGCGGTGGTGCGGCGGTCGACGAAACGCTGGGTCAACCGCTCGTGGAGCGCGTCCGAAAGCCGGTCCTCGACCGCCCGCGCCCGCTCCTGCCAGTGCCGGGGGTCGGACAGCCAGTCGCTGCGATGGGAGAGATAGGTCCAGGTGCGGATATGGGCGATGCGCGCCACCAGCGCGTCGATATCGCCGTCGGTCTGCTCCAGCCGGCTGATCATCCGCCCCACCCAGTCGTTGGGCAGGATCTGCTGCGGCCCCGTCAGATAGTCGAAGACGGTGGCCAGGAGCTGCAGATGGGCATCGGTCAGGAGCTTGCGGAAATCGGGGATCTGGCAGACCTCCCACAGGAGCCGCACCCGCTCGGGACGGTCGGCGCGGGCGCGGATCTCGGGGCGGGCGGAAAGGAGCGCCAGCGAACGATGGTCGAGGGCATCGCGCACCCGCATCAGCCCGGCATGGGGCGGGGCGCGGTCGAGGCTCCGGGCGAGCGCCCGGAGGCTGGAGAAGTCGAGCGCGGAATTGCGCCAGCGCAGCGCCCGCAGGGGGGCGAAACTGTGGCTTTCCACGGCCTCGATCACCCGCGCCTCGGGCTCGCCGATGCCGTTGGTGACGCCGAAGGTCCCATCGGCCATGTGGCGGCCGGCGCGGCCGGCGATCTGGGCGAGCTCGGCCGGGGTCAGGCGGCGCGGGTTGCGGCCGTCGAACTTGCCGAGCTGGGCGAAGGCGACATGGGCGAGATCCATATTCAGGCCCATGCCGATGGCGTCGGTGGCCACCAGATAGTCGACCTCGCCGGCCTGGTACATGGCCACCTGGGCGTTGCGGGTGCGCGGGCTCAGGGCGCCCAGCACGACCGCCGCCCCGCCCTTGCGCCGCCGCATCACCTCGGCCAGCAGATAGACGTCGCGGGCGGTGAAGGCGACGATCGCACTCTTGCGGGGCAGCCGGTCGAGCCGCGCCGGGCCGGTATATGTCAGGGTGGAAAGCCGCGGCCGGGTCTCGATCACCGCCTCCGGCACCAGCCGGCGCAGGAGCGGACGAATGGTGTCGGAGCCCAGGAACACGGTTTCCTGGCCGCCGCGGGCGTGGAGCAGCCGGTCGGTGAAGACGTGACCGCGTTCCCAGTCGGCGCAGAGCTGGATCTCGTCCACCGCCAGGAAGGCGAAGCGCCGCCACAGGGGCATCGCCTCCACGGTGGCCACCACATAGGGGGCATCGACCGGCCCGAGCCGTTCCTCGCCGGTGACCAGCGCCACCTGACGCGGTCCCTTGACGGCCAGGATGCGATCGTAGATCTCGCGCGCCAGCAGCCGCAGCGGAAAGCCCATCACGCCGCTCTCATGGGCCAGCATGCGCTCCACGGCGTAATGGGTTTTGCCGGTGTTGGTGGGTCCCAACACGGCGAGGATGCGGGGGCGGTCCGGGGCCCGAAACATCATGACCCAACCATTGTGCGCAATCGCCCCCTTGGCAAGGGGGCGGGGACGGGTGGGGCTGCGAGCTGCGGCT
>JALSRW010000222.1 GCA_026984595.1 Alphaproteobacteria bacterium | reverse complement strand
CGCGGAACAGCCGGTTGCTGGCCTCGGCCGAGCTGTGTCCGGCATAGGTCCGGAACAGCCAGGGGCGGTCGCGCTGCGGCTCGGAGACGCCATCCATCGCCAACACTTCCTCTGAAAGCCTCCTGTCTGGCTAACACCTTTGCCGCAGTGCGTCAAAGAAGTTTTCGTGTTGACGCCCAACAGCTCTCTTGCCAGAGATGTTGGCAGCAACGGCGAGAGGGTGCCATGTCACGGCAGAATGTGGAGCGGATCATCCGCAAGTTCGGATCGCAGCAGCGCGTGGCCGAGCTGCTCGGCATCTGGCAGACGGCGGTATCCGGCTGGATCCGGCGCGGTGCCATTCCCGCCCGGCGCCAGGAGGAGCTGCTGGCGGTGGCGCGCCGCGAGGGGATCGATCTCCGGCCCGAGGATTTCTTCTCCGCCGTTTCCGCCGAAACCGGCACCGGCAGTGCCGCCGTGACCGTGGAAGGCTCCGTCGCCTTCGCCCGCAGCAGCGAGAATCCAGCCAATCGGGGAGCAGCCCAGTCGATGAACGCCACCGCCGACAATGTCGTCAGCCTCGAGACGCGGACCGCACCGGCGACCACGTGCACCGTCAAGGATCTGTACGAGGTGGGGGAGATCCCGCCCCTCGGGCATGTTCCCAAGAACATGTACGCCTGGGTGATCCGCAAGGAGCGTCACGGCGAGCCGCTCCACGCCATGCAGCAGGAGATCGTGCCCACGCCCGAGATCGGCGATGACGAGGTGCTGGTGATGACCATGGCGGCGGGGGTCAATTACAACGGCGTCTGGGCCGCCCTCGGCACGCCCATTTCGGTGCTCGACGTCCACAAGCAGCCCTATCACATCGCCGGCTCCGATGCCGCCGGCATCGTCTGGGCGGTGGGCGCCAAGGTGCGGCGCTGGAAGGTCGGCGACGAGGTGGTGGTCCACTGCAACCAGGACGATGGCGACGACGAGGAATGCAACGGCGGCGATCCCATGCTCTCGCCCAGCCAGCGGATCTGGGGCTACGAGACCCCCGATGGCAGCTTCGCCCAGTTCTGCCGGGTCCAGTCGCGCCAGCTCATGCCCCGGCCCAGGCACCTCACCTGGGAGGAATCGGGCTGTTACGTGCTGACCCTGGCGACCGCCTACCGCATGCTGTTCGGCCATGCCCCGCACACCCTCAAACCCGGTGACAATGTGCTGGTCTGGGGTGGGGCCGGCGGCCTCGGCTCGATGGCCATCCAGATCATCGCGGCGAGCGGCGGCAACGCCATCGCCGTCATCTCCGACGAGGAGAAGCGCGAATTCGTCATGTCGCTCGGTGCGCGCGGTGCCATCAACCGCAAGCAGTTCGACTGCTGGGGCGAGATGCCCGACCCCCTCGACGCCGAGGCCTACGGCACATGGGCCAAGGAGGTTCGGCGCTTCGGCAAGGCCATCTGGGAGATCACCGGCAAGGGCAACGATGTCGACATCGTCTTCGAACATCCCGGGGCCGCCACCTTCCCGGTCTCGGTCTTCGTCGTCAAACGCGGCGGTATGGTGGTGATCTGCGCCGGTACCACCGGCTACAGGCTGACCCTCGATGCACGCTATCTGTGGATGCGGCAGAAACGGGTACAGGGCAGCCATTTCGCCAATCTCAAGCAGGCCTCGGCGGCCAACCGCTTCGTCCTCAACCGCCAGGTCGATCCCTGCATGAGCGAGGTGTTTTCCTGGGCCGACATTCCCCGCGCCCATCAGAAAATGATGAAGAATCAGCACAAGCCCGGCAATATGGCGGTGCTGGTGCAGGCCCGACGTCCGGGGATGCGCACCCTCGAGGAGGCGATCGAGGACTGATCCCGGCCGTCCGCGTGCCCGCAAGGAAGCCCCGATGCCCATCGCCACCCCGCTCAGCGACCGCCTCGGCATCCCCCATCCGGTGCTGCTTGCGCCGATGGCCGGGGTTCCGGGCGGCGCGCCGACCGCGGCCGTCAGCGGTGCCGGCGGGCTCGGCCCGCTGGGCGGCGGTTACGGCGAAGCGGAATGGCTGGACCGCGAGCTCGCCCTTCTGCAGGGCAGCCGCTCCGGGGTCGGCTTCATCACCTGGAGCCTCGCCCGCAGACCGCAACTGCTGGCCGGCGCTCCGGCCTTTCTCCGCCCCACCCCCGAGCCCTCGGAGCCCGCATAGGATGTCTCTCGTGATGCCTGCAGCCAGCGACAGTCGGGATCTCCTGACCGCCACCGGGACGGCCCTCGCCCGCGCCTCCGATCTCGTCCAGCGGGCGCGCGAGCGCCTCGTCCGGCGCCTCGCCCCCGGCGGTCGCATCGATGCCGCGGCACTGGAGCGCGAGCAGACCGCGGCGCATGCGCTGGCCTGGTACGAGACCTATCGCCAGGCGCTCACCCAGATGCAGGGATGGGCGGAAAGGCTCGATCAGGAAGGGCGCTTCGGCGAACGCGAGCGACTGATGCTGGAGGCCGCGTTCGCCGAATATCTGGCGCGCATGGCGGGCGGCCTGCCGATGAGCCAGGTCGAGTTCGCCCGGCCCCGGGATCTCGGCCTCGAGGCGGCGGATCTGGATCGTTTCCTCGATCCCGCCGTGCGTCGCCTGATCGCCTCGGGCAGCAGCGCGGAACGCTGCCGTCGCCTCGCCGATCTCCTCCGGGACGGGGAGTTCGGCGACTGGGGACTCGAGGAGGAGGAGCTGGAGCTCATTCGCGAGCAGTTCCGGCGCTTCGCCGAGGAGCGGGTGGTACCGTTCGCCCATGGCTGGCATCTGCGGGACGAGCTCCTCCCCCTGGAGCTGATCGAGGAGCTGGCGGAACTCGGAGTGTTCGGCCTCACCGTGCCGGAAGCGCATGGCGGGCTGGGCATGAGCAAGCAGGCCATGTGCATCGTCACCGAAGAGCTGTCACGCGGCTATATCGGCGTGGGCTCGCTCTCCACCCGCTCCGAGATCGCCGCCGAGCTCGTGCGTCTGGGCGGCACGGAAGCACAGAAGAAGCGCTATCTGCCGCGGATCGCCTCGGGCGGGATCATTCCCACCGCGGTCTTCACCGAGCCCGATGTCGGCTCCGATCTGGCCTCGCTGAAGACCCGTGCGGTGCGGGTCGGGGATCACTGGGAGGTGTTCGGCGCCAAGACCTGGATCACCCATGCCGCCCGCGCCGATCTGAT
>JALSRW010000221.1 GCA_026984595.1 Alphaproteobacteria bacterium | reverse complement strand
TCAATGGGATGAAGCCATAGATCGGGCATCGAATCTCAATGCCTGCCATGAGTGATATCGTCTCCTCACATCCTGAGAGGCATGCCGGACATACGCAAACCCGCCCCCCTCGCCGCCTGCAACTAAGCAAAGTCCACTTTCGCTAGCTGCACCGCGGCCGCCGATGTCAAGAATCCCAACGCTTTCCCGGTGCCGTTTTGTAACGCGCCGCAACTCCCCCACCTCACGGATCGGTCAGCAGCATGCGGAGTGCTGCGAGCACGCGCCGCGGACGGGGGCGGTGGAGCACGAGGCCGAGCCAGTAGGCGGTCTCCTCGCGGGTCATTTCCTCGATCGCCGTCACGCACGCGCTCATCCGCGAAGGCACACGCATCGGCGCGAGGACGCGGAAGAGAAGGGCCAAGCGCATCGCCTCCTCTTCGGTGAGGGAAAGGCTGTAGCGGGCGCCGGGACGCATGCGGGCGATCTGCCGGCCGCGAGGGCCGAGCCGCCTCAGGATCCGGTGCAGGACGAGATCGAGCGGCCGACCGGACAGGGCGGCGATCCACTTCGGCCGATCGAGGTGGCGCGCGCTCTGGCCGGGAAGCTGCCAGAGTTCGAGGATGAGGCGGGCAGGATGCGCATGTGCCCGGAGCTCGTAGGGGGCCTCGCCAGCTCCTTGCACGGCTCTCGTCCGGGCCGTCACGCCTCACCCTCCGCAATCACCCGGACCTGCGCCGCTCCGGCCCCGGCGCGCGCGAGACGCTCTATGAGATCCTGGCTCGGTTTGCCGTCCACCGGTAGACCTCCTTCGAAGACGAGGGTGAGCGTCAGGTCCACATGCTGATCGGCAACGGTGCGCAGCTGGTGCTGGAGGAACTCGCGAACCGGCTTGAAGTCCACAAGCCCGCCCTCGAATTCGATCGAACAGGTCGCGCCGGCCCTGGTCTCGTAGTCGACCCGTCCCTGGGCGCGCTTTTCCGCACCCGGAACGGTAGCCGCGAGACCGGCGATGGTCATGGCATCGCTCGCCTCGAACGGTACGATGCGGATCTCGGCGATCTTCGCCCACTTTCGGCGTCGCGCCTCTTCGAACGCCCGAGCGAGGGCCTCGCGCAGCACGCCCTCCTCGGTGATGGCGCCCTCCGGCGGCCCCGGCTGGATCCCGGGCCCGGAACCTGGTTCGACACCCGGCTGTTCGCCGGTCGGCGGTGGCGGAGGTGGTGGAGGCGGCGCTTCCTCGCGCGGCCAGATCTTGTGCTCGCGTGCATATTCCGCCGTCATCAACTGCGTCTGGGCGTCGATCCCGATCTTCCCGGGCGGCGGGGTATCCTTTGCGGCGATGAGATCTCCTTCACGGTAGATCCAGGTGCCGTCCTCGATCCCCTTGCGGACGAGTTTCACGAACACCTCGTCACCCACGAGCATGGGGAAGGCGGGGTTGCGGCGGAACTCCTGACGAAGCTCCAGCGTGCTCATCGGCCCCTTGCGAAGCGGCGTTTGCTGGACGACCCAGGCAGGTTTGTCGGGGTCGTCCTCGGCAAGGCGCAGCTTGCCGAGACTGCGAAGCTGCTCGACGATCGCCCGCTGGCCGTCACCCGGCTTCACCGCACTCGTCGGACTCGGGATCTCGGCATGCGCGATGCGCTCCTCCTCACCCGGCATGGCAACGGCAGACGGGTAGAAGAGGTGGCGGTAGGCCGACTGCACGGCGATGGCGAGATCCCGCTCGCTCGAGCCGATCATCTCCTCGACACGGCGTTGCTGGTATTCGGGAAGGTCCCGGAAGCTCGGCGCGTGCCGGATCGCGCGAAGCGCCAGGAGGCGACGCGCCTGACGCTCGACATTCTCGAGACGTTCTTTGTCGGCGACGAGGAAGACGAGCTGATTGCGGTTCTGCCTGAGGTCTTGCTGCTGCCCGCGGGTCCGGTAGATGCGACGCGCGATCTCCGGAATGCGCGGGTCCGCGGCCTTCACCGTCTCGGCTTCGTAAGAGAGGAGCACGAGGTAGGGATGGCCGTCGCCCGCATCGTCGGCAACGTCCCACGGGCCGCCCGGATAGAGCACGAGACGGAAGACCTTGCCCTTGAAGATCTCGTCGACCGTGGCGCGGATGTGGGCGCGCACGTCCTGGGGATCCACGTCGCGTTCGCGACGGCGGATGATCTGGGTGAGATTGGGCTCGCTCGAAAAGCGCAGCGGCACATCGGGCCGGTCGTCCAGAAAGGCCGATTGCTCTCGGAATGCTCGGAGCGCCTGATCGATGAAGGCGGGATCGAGACCGGGTGCCAGGATCGCGTAGCGGAGGCTCGCGGGGTCGATCCCCGTGTTGGTCTCGGGATAGGCGAGCGTATGGACGAAGATCGTGCGCGCGACATAGCTGGCATACGGCGGCATGCCGGAGAAGGTTTCGCGGTCGAGACGCTGGGCGAGGGCCGGCTCGTCGTCGGGTCCGGCCGCGACGTCGGCGTTGAGCGCCGGGACGAGCTGGTTCTGCTGGAGACGCGTCGTCAGCTCGTCGCGAATCGGCTGATAGGAGAGATCGATGTGGCAGGTGTGGATCGCCGAGGCGTCTCGTGGCCGCGTGTTCCAGAGCCGGGCCACCGTATGCGCCATGAGACGCAGCATGCCGCGGATGCGCTGGAAGTTCGAAAGGCTCGAGGTCTTCTCGCGCAGCGTCGAGATGAGTTCGGGATGGAACGGGTACCCGGCGAGAAACGCGTTCACGCGTTCGTCGAGGATGCCGGCATCCGGAAGCTTGTCGGCGTGATCGCGCCACAACGCCCGGTAGGCCTCGACGGCTTTCGCCGCTTTGGCTTCGTCGATGCGTTCGAAGAGGCGTCTTCGGAGAATCGCCGGCGTCTCGTCGTCTTCCGTCGGGACGAGGATGGTCGCGGTGCGCGCGGCCACGTCTTCGAGCTCGTCGAACGCTTCCTGGACGAGTTCGGCGATGAGTTCGTTTTCCTTGCGATAGGCGTCCCCCGCCTCTTCCTCCGCTCCGAGCGCGAGTGTGAAGACGAGGACTGCCTGTCTTCGCGTGCTGACCGCTGCGATGAGCGCTTGGAGGAAGGCGGCGAGCTGCCTCGGCCCCCGTTCCGTGGAGTCGGTGAGCTTGCGCAGGTAAGGGGCGAGCTCGTCCATGACGACCAGGACCGGCCCGTCCGGGAGGATCTCCTCGA
>JALSRW010000220.1 GCA_026984595.1 Alphaproteobacteria bacterium | reverse complement strand
CGGGCCAGCAGCATGACGCCGGACGCTGAAGGATCGCCGAAGGTCCGGCCGTCGCCGGCGGTGTCTGCGGGATCGCGCAGTTCGGCCAGCAATGCCGCCGCCGAGTTGCCCTGCCCCGCCGGCGTCTGCGGCCGGGCGGTGGCGCTGGTGCTGACCAGCTCCTGATCGGCCGGCAGTTCGGCGGCGATGGCGCTGGTGATGTCCGCGGTCTCCGAGCCGGTGGCGCTGGCGGCCTGCTCGGGCTCGGGCGGGGTGGCGGCCGGCGCCGGCGGCGTCGATACCACGGGAATCACCACTGCCCGGGGCAGCACCGGCGGCGTATCCTCGGGAGCGGCCAGCCGCTCCAGGGAAGCGAGGGTGGCGTCGGCGGTATCGCCCGCCGGCGGAATCCGCACGGCGTCGCCCGTCTTCTGCCCGCTTCCGGAGGCCACCGGAAGCGGCACCGGTCCGCCGGCAGCCGGATCCTGGGCCGCGAATTCGGTGACCATCCGGCCGATCTCGCCGGGCAGGGAGGCCAGCCTGTCCAGAGGCAGGCCGCCGGTCTGCCGCACCGCGTACCAGCCGCCCGCGGCGGCGCCGACGAGCAGCGCCGCGCTCACCAGGGCCACTGCCGTCGGTCGATGCCTCTCGATGATCGGCGCCCGGTATTCGAGCTTGGGTTCCACCGGGGCGGCATCGATCACCGCCTTGATCTGGCGCAGCACTTCCTCGCCCTGGAAGCCCAGATAGTCGGCATAGGAGCGCAGGAAGCCGAAGGCGTAGGCACGCCCGGGAAAGACCGTGTAGTCGCCTTCTTCGAGGGCGTAGAGGTAGGATGGTTTCAGCCGCAGGATCTCGGCGATGTCGTAGAGATCCTCGCCGCGCTGCTGGCGCGCTTCCCGCAACTGCTGTCCGACGGCACGGAGATAGTCGACCGAGGTGGCTGGCAAGGCGCTGAGCTCAGCTTTGTGGCGAGTGTGCATCGGTGTTTTTAACCCGAGGTTGATTTTTTTACAACCGCTTGAGGCACCCGCTGCATGGATACCAGAGGAAGGCCCGAAGGCCAAAGGATTACGCCTCCGAACCGGCTCGCGAGGCCCGCGAAATCGGCCGGTAGGCACTCTCCGGCAGCACCACCCCGTGATCCTGTGCATAGGCCCGCAGATAGCGCCTGAGGCTGCGCTCGGGGCGGAGCAGCAGGCGCAGCAGGAAATCGGCGGTGCGTCCCACATCGAGGCTGCGCAGCATGGCCTTGACGGGGACGATTTCCGAAGGCGCCAGCGAGAGATGACGCACGCCGATGCCGATCAGCGCCATCGCCTCCAGCGGGCGGCTGGCCATTTCGCCGCAGATCGACAGGCGCACTCCGGCCGCCCGGCATTTCTCCACCAGATCGCGCAGAAAGCGCAGGGCCGCCGGCGACAGCACGTCGTAGCGCTCCATCAGCGCCGAATTGCCGCGGTCGCTGGCGAACAGGAACTGCACGAGATCGTTGCTGCCCACCGACAGGAAATCGACCCTGCCGAGCAGGGTCTCGAGCTGCCAGTAGAGAGCCGGCACCTCGAACATGGCTCCGACCTCGAGATGGCTCGGCGGTTCCCAGCCGGCGGCCGCGGCCCGGCTCAACTCGAGATCGAGCAGGTGACGCGCGCGCACGAACTCGTCCACCTCGCTGACCATCGGGAACATGACGTGAAGGTTGCGCCCGCGGGCGGCGAACAGCAGGGCGCGGAGCTGTTCGCGCAGGATCCGTGGTCGATCCAGGCTCATGCGCAGGCCCCGCCAGCCCATCGCCGGATTGTCCTCGTGGGCGAGTCGCCAGTAGGGGAGCTGCTTGTCGCTGCCGACATCGAGGGTGCGGAACACCACCGGCGCGCCGCCGGCGCGGTCCAGCACCCGGGCATAATAGCTGGCCTGGCTCCGCCAATCGGGCCAGGAGCGGCGGGCCATGAAGGCGAGCTCGGTGCGGAACAGGCCGCAGCCGTCGGCGCCGGTATTGGCGATCTCGCCGATGTCGATCAGGAAAGCCGCATTGATGTTGAGAGAGACCTCGATACCGTCCCTGGTCACCGCCGGCTGGCCACGTACCGCTTCGAGCGCCTGGGAGCGGGCGGCCCGACCCTGCGACACCCGGCGGAAGGATTCCAGCACGTCTTCCCCGGGACGGACGAAGGCCTGGCCGTGATCGCCGTCGAGGGCGATCAGATCCCCGGCCTCGATCTGGGCCATCGCCCCCTCTACCCGACCGATCATCGGCAGGCCGAAGGCGCGGGCGACGATCGTCACATGGGCGGTGGTCGAGCCTTCCTCGAGGATCACTCCACGCACCTTTTCGCGATCGTATTCGATCAGTTCGGCGGCGGTCATGTTGCGGGCGACGATGATCGAATCCGGCGGCAAGGCGGCGGCTTCCCGGGCCGGGTCACGCCCCGCCAGATGCAGCAGCAGCCGATTGGCCAGCTCTTCGAGGTCGATCAGCCGCTCCCGCAGATAGGGGTCGCTCGCGTGCCCCAGCCGCAGTCGCGTCTCCTCCTGCACGCGGCGTACCGCCGCTTCGGCGGTGAGGCCGGTCTCCACCGCTTCGCGGATTCGCCGCTGCCAGCCCAAATCGTCGGCGAACATGCGGTAGGCCTCGAGGATCTCGCGATGTTCGCCGAAGCCCGGCTCGGTACGCTCGAGGGTGGCGTCGAGATTGCGCCGCAGCGCCTCGCTGGCGGCTTCGAGGCGCTCCAGTTCCGCGGCCGGATCGTCGGCCACGATCCTGACCACCTCGACCCGCGGCTCGTGCAGCCAGGCGCGACCGATGCCGATTCCATCGACCAGCCGTACCCCTTCGAGGCGCAGCGATTCGAGCGGCTTGACGCCGACATCGCCGTAGCGGCTGGGATCGACGATGCCGCCCGAGCCCAGCATCTCGGCGAGCACCGAGGCGATGATCTGCAGCGCCTCGACCTCGTCCTCGTCGTAGGAGCGGCGGGTGCGGTTCTGCACCACCAGCACCCCGAGGACACGGCCGCTGCGGACGATCGGCACGCCCAGAAAGGAGTGGTAGATTTCTTCCCGGGTCTCGGGGCGGTAGACGAAGTCGGGATGCGCCTGGGCATCGGAGGTGTTGATGACCTCGCCCTGGGCGGCGATGGTACCGACCAGCCCCTCGCCGACCACCAGCCGGGTGCGGTGGACGGCTTC
>JALSRW010000219.1 GCA_026984595.1 Alphaproteobacteria bacterium | reverse complement strand
TCCGGAGGCACTGGAACGGCTGGTGCCCGACCCCGCCCTCGAGCCCAGGGTGCGGGCGGCGGTCGAGCTCTGCCGTCAGGCCCGTCGCATGACGGTGACCTCCGGGGCCGGTACCGATCTGCTGGTGGACATGCAAGGCGCGGTCACCGTCGGAGTCTGGGGGTATTGCGACCGGCCGGGCACGGTGGCCCACTGGCCGGGGGGCGTGGTCGTCAGCTTTCCGAAAGCGGGCACGGTCGACGGTGTGCTGGTTCTCGATCGCGGCGACGTCAATCTCACCTTCAAGCGCTATCTCGAAAGCCCGGTACGCCTGACCCTCGAGAACGACTATGTGACGGCGATCGCGGGCGAGGGCACCGATGCCGAGCTCATGCGCCGCTATCTCGCCGCCTGGGGTGATCGCGAGGCCTATGCGGTGAGCCATGTCGGCTTCGGCATGAATCCGGGAGCCCGCTACGAGGCGCTCGCCATGTACGACCGGCGCGATACCAACGGTACCGAGATCCGGGCATTTCCCGGCAACTTCCTGTTCTCCACCGGGGCCAACGAGTTCGCCGGCCGCTACACCCAGGGCCATTTCGACATTCCCGTGCGCGGCTGCACGATCGCCCTCGACGATCGGGTGGTGATCCGCGACGGCGTGTTGCTGGAGCCGCTGATTTGAGCGCCGGCATCACCTTTCTGGCTGCGGGCACCGCCGGCCCGCCGCTCCTGTTTCTCCACGGCGTCGGCGGCGGCGCCGAGAGCTTCCGCCCGCAGCTCCGGCATTTCGGCGCGCGCTTTCGGGCGATCGCCTGGAACATGCCCGGCTACGGCGGTTCCGCACCCCGCGATCCCCTGAGCTTCGCCGAACTGGCGCGGGCGCTCGCCGCGTTCCTCGACGAGCAGGGGCTCGAGGCCGCGCATCTCGCCGGCCATTCCATCGGCGGCATGATCGCCCAGGAATTCGCGGCGACCTTCCCGGAGCGCGTTTCCTCCATGGCCCTGATCGCCACCAGCCCGGCCTTCGGCCGCCTCGACGGCGCCTTCCAGAGGCGCTTTCTGGCGGAACGGCTGGGGCCCCTCGATGCCGGCCGCAGCATGCACGAGCTGGCCCCGGAAATCGTCGCCTCGCTCCTGGGCGAGGATCCCGACCCCGAGGGGGTGGAGCTGGCCATCACCTGCATGCGCCGGGTTCCCGAAGAGGCGTATCGGGCGGCGATGAACTGCCTCGTCCGCTTCGACCGGCGGGCGGCACTGTCGGGCTATCGCATGCCGGTGCTGCTGGTGGCCGGAGAAATGGACCGCAACGCGCCGCCGCCGATGATGCGGCGGATGGCCGAGCGGATCCCCGGGGCATCCTTCGTCGAGATCGAAGGGGCCGGCCATCTGCTGCCGCTGGAACGGCCGCAGGCCTTCAACCGCGTCCTCGAGACGTTTCTGCAGCATCCTTCCTGAGGGAGCCTGCCCATGGAACCCGACGCCCCCATGTTCGACGCCGAGAGCTTCGGCCTGACGCCGCAGCAGGTGGAGCTCACCACCCTCTGCCGCGAGCTGGGACAGAGCCGGTTCCAGGAGCGGGCCGCGCGCTACGATCGCGAGGCCGGCTTCCCCACCGAGAACTACGAGGATCTGCGCCGAAACGGCCTGCTCGGCATCTGCGTGCCGGCGCAGTATGGCGGCATGGGCGCGGACTATGCCACCTACATGCTGGCGGCGGCGGAGATCGGCCGCTATTGCGGCTCCACCGCGCTGACCTTCAACATGCATGTCTGCTCCTGTCTCTGGACCGGCAGGCTGGCCGATGATCTGGAGATGACGGCGCAGGAGCGGGAGACGCACGAGCGGCGGCGGGCCCTCCACTACCGGCGCATCGTCGAGGAGGGAAAGGTCTACGCCCAGCCCTTCTCCGAGGGCGGCCCCGCGGCCGCCGGAGCGGCCGCCTTCCAGACCACCGCCCGCAAGGTGGAAGGCGGCTGGGTGGTCAACGGCCGCAAGATCTTCGCCTCCTTGGCCGGCCATGCCGACTACTACGGGGTGCTCTGCACCGAGGTGAAGGAGAATGGCGAGCTGCGGCGCCGCGACACCCTCTATCTGGCGGTACCCCGCGATGCAGCGGGGGTGCGGGTGGTCGGCGACTGGGATCCGCTCGGCATGCGCGGCACGGTCTCCCGCAACCTGCTGTTCGAGGAGGTGTTCGTCGGCGATGACGAGCAGCTCATGCCGCAGGGCGCCTATTACCAGGCGGCCAGCCGCTGGCCCCACATGTTCATGACCCTGACCCCGGCCTATATGGGCCTCGCCCAGGCGGCCTGCGACTTCACCGTGCGCTATCTGCGCGGCGAGGTGCCGGGCATGCCGCCCGTCAAGCGCCGGATGTATCCCACCAAGCAGCTCGCGGTCGCCCGGATGCGGATCATGCTGGAACAGACCAAGGCGCTCTGGGTCAGGGCCCTCACCGATGCCCGCATCGATCCTTCCAAGGAGCAGGTGATGCGGGCCTGGGCGGCGCAGTACACGGTGATGGAGAACGCCAACGAGCTCGCCCAGCTCGCCATCCGCACCTGCGGCGGTCAGTCGATGCTGAAACGCTTCGCCCTCGAGCGCATCTATCGTGATTCCCGCTGCGGCTCGCTGATGCTGCCCTGGACGGCCGAACTCTGCCTCGACCGGCTGGGACGGGCGGCGCTCTACGAGGAAGGCGAGTCCGACGACTGAGACGGCGGATGGCCTCGGCCTCCTTGTGCCGCGGCACGGCACTTCCTACCTGAGGCACGACCAGGGCGCCGAAACGCGGCAACCCGCGAGAAATACGGAGAACGGGAATGCAGGTCGAGGGTGTCAAACATTTCGAACGACTGTTTCGTCTCGCCGCCTCGCTCGATATCGACCGCAGCGATGTCCGCAGGCTCGCCGCGTTCGTCAACCAGAAGCTGCACGACATGCTGGTGGTGGCGGTGGCCCACGCCAAGGCCAATGGCCGCGATGTGATCCAGCCCCACGATCTGCCGATCACCAAGGGCTTCCAGGAACGCATCCACGAGTTCCGCAAATACGAAGTCGCAGTGGCCCTCGAACCGGTGCTGGAAATGCTGGCGACGCTGCCGCCGCTGGAGCTCGCCTATGCGGTGGAGGTGGAGGAGAAGCTGCCGGAGATCACCGGCGGCCTGACGGTGGCTCTGGCCCACGCCTTCAAGATCCTCGATCCGGACCTCAAGAACCCACGGTCCGAGCACTGGGAGCGGATCGAGAAGCTCTTCGACCTGCTGTTCTGAGGGCGTCTCGCGCAGCCCGAGGGGTCCGCGAACCGGCCGGTTCGCGGCCCCGCGGTCTTCTGCTTCAGATCTTGTAGCCGAGCTTGCGCGCGCCTTCGATGAAGTTCCGGTACTGGCGCTTCTGGTTGTCGATGCCCAACTTCTGGACGATCTTGACCCATTCCTCGGCGGCCTCGTCGAGCGCCTGCTGGGAAGTGAGCTGGCCGACCACCGCCTTCGAGATGTTGCGGCCCAGGGCATCGGCCAGCTCCGGTGTGCCCTCCCAGTAGAACTGCGGGTAGCCGACCTTCACGCAGGCCTCGTTGCCGGCGAGATGGTTCATGGCCGTCTTCATGGTCTTGAAGATGCCGTCGTTGGTCGGCCACAGATCGGAGGTGCCGCGCTGCGGGTTGGGCTCCAGATACTTGCGCGCCGCCTCCTCGCCGAAATGGCTGGCGCCGAACGGATCCGAACCGCAGAACGGATCGGCGACGATGTATTCCGACACCTCGGGATGCGACATCCGGTAGATATAGTAGAAGGCCGCCTCCTTGATGTCGTCCGGAATGTTCTTGGGGATCGCCAGGGTCCGGCACCACAGGGACATCGCCCGGTGACGCACCGAGCCGTCGTCGAGAGGAGTACCGGGGATGATCGCGGTGGCCTGATCCTCGGCCTTTTCCGGCCCCTGCTGCTGGACCGTGAACTCGGCGAGATCGATCCACCAGATCGACATCACATCGGCGCCCGCCTGCCAGCGCTGGATGGTCTGGTCGATGTCCATCGACTCGCGGCCGGGCGGCCCCCAGCGGATGATCTCCTTGTACATGTCGAGGGCCTCGACCGCCGCCGGCGTGTTGATGGTGGGGTTCATGTTCTCGTCGAAATAGTTGACCCCCATGCTGGCGGCGATGTTGAACCAGAAACCCCAGCCGAAATTGGGGGGATTGACGACGATCGAGGTGCCGTAGACGCCCTGGCCGGAGAGTTCCTCGGTGAAGAACTGGGCGGTGTCGATGAACTCCCGCCAGGTCTTCGGGATCTGGAGCTCGCGCTGGAAGCGCTTGGAGAACTTCTTCTGGAGCTCGGAGTTGTTGAAATAGCTCGGGCGGTAATGGAAGACGTGGATATCCCCATCGACAACCAGACCGTAGGTTTTCCCGTTCCATTTCGAATAGAACTCACCATAGGCCGGCATGACCCACTCGAGATACTTGTCCGCACCCTCGTACTGCGCCAGGTAGTCGTCGAGCGGCTCCAGCATGCCGGTTTCGGCGAAGGTACCGAAGAACAGGGACGGGAACTGCACCCAGTCGAAACGGGCCCGGCGCGACAGGAGCTGGGGCAGCACCTTGGCCACCGTGTCGCCGCCCGAATACATTTCCCGTGATTTGATGCCGACCCCGGCATCCTTCTTGAAGATCGGCGACAGCCACAGCGGTGCGTGCAGCCAGTTGCTGTCCTGGAAGTAGGTGAGATCGATATCCCACCGCTTGGGCGCCTTGACCGGCGGCAGGCCGGCACGCGCGAGCCGCGGCAGACCGAGGCCGCCGGCCAATCCGGCGGCCGCCGCCGTGCCCATGAACCGACGCCGCGTCCATGCACTGAAGATGCTCATTCCGTTGACCTCCCTGATCGCGAACCCACGGGGGCCGAGCATGCTCCGCCCCCGGCGCCCGCAGAATGGCACGCCGCCGCCGCAAGTCAAACGGGAGCTGGAGGTCAGTCGGCGAAGGGATCGTGCACCAGAATCGTGTCGTCGCGGTCGGGGCTGGTGGACAGCAATGCCACCGGGCATTCCACCAGCTCCTCGAGGCGCTTGACGTATTTGACGGCATTGGCCGGCAGCTCGGCGAAACTGCGCGCACCACGGGTGCTCTCCTGCCAGCCCTCGAGCTCCTCGTAGACCGGCTTCGCCGCCGCCTGGGCGGCCATCCCCGCCGGCAGATGATGCAGGAGCTGGCCCTGCAGATTGTAGGCGGTGCAGATCTCGAGGGTCTCGAACCCGTCGAGCACGTCGAGCTTGGTCAGCGCCAGCCCGTCGATGCCCCCGAGACGCACCGCTTGCCGTACCAGCACCGCATCGAACCAGCCGCAGCGACGCGGCCGGCCGGTGACCGTGCCGAACTCGTTGCCGCGTTCGCCGAGACGGCGGCCGGTCTCGTCATCGAGCTCGGTCGGAAACGGCCCCGCTCCCACCCGGGTGGTGTAGGCCTTGCAGATGCCGAGCACGTAGCCGACACTGTCCGGCCCGACGCCGGAGCCGAGCGCCGCCTGCGCCGCCAGGGTGTTGGAAGAGGTGACGAAGGGATAGGTTCCGTGATCGACATCGAGCATCGCCCCCTGAGCCCCTTCGAACAGGATGCGCCGGCCGGCCCGCTTGAGCTCGGCGAGGCGGATCCACACCGGCTCGGCGAAGGGCAGCAGCCGGGGAGCGAGGGAGAGCAGCCGTTCCAGCAGCTCCCCGCCGTCGACCTCCTCGATCCCGAAGCCGCGGCGCAGCGCATTGTGATGGAGCAGCAGCTCGTGGATCTTGGCCTCCAGCACCGTACGGTCGGCCAGATCGCAGACCCGGATCGCGCGGCGGGCGATCTTGTCCTCGTAGGCGGGGCCGATGCCGCGTCCGGTGGTGCCGATCTTGCCGGTACCCTCGCGGCTTTCGGCGCGGGCCTGTTCGCGCGCGCGGTCGAGCTCGCCGTGCAGGGGGAGGATCAGCGGCGCGTTTTCGGCGATGCGCAGATTCTCGCCGGAGATGGTCACCCCCTGGCCCCGCAACGTCTCGATCTCGGCCAGCAGCGCCCAGGGATCGATCACCACCCCGTTGCCGATCACCGAGAGTTTGCCGGGCCGCACCACTCCCGAAGGAAGCAGGGACAGCTTGTAGGTCCGGCCGTCGATGACCAGGGTATGGCCGGCATTGTGGCCGCCCTGGAAGCGCACCACCACATCGGCACGGACCGACAGCCAATCGACGATCTTGCCCTTGCCCTCGTCACCCCACTGGGCGCCGACCACGGCGACGTTGGTCATGGAAGCCTGCTCCTTGCGGCTCTGGGAAGGGGCCGCGCCCGAGCCGCGCGCGACCGGCCGCTTCCTACACGCTCGCGGGCATCGGGCAAAGCGTCTTGCTGCGGCAGCGCCGCGGCCCCCGGAACTCAGTCGGCGGCGGCCGCCAGCCCGGGCGTCCGGTCGGCGAGGATGCGCGCCACCACCGACCCGAAATCCCCGGCGATCTCGCCGACGCCGAGAATCCGCAGACAATCGGCGAACAGGGCCTGGTTGGAGGTGACCACCGGCTTGCCGAGATCGGCTTCCAGCCGGGCGATGATCTCGATGGTGCGGAAGCCGGTGCAGGAAATGAACACCGCCTCGGCGCGGGTATCGTCGGCCTCGCGGGCGCGGCGATATGCGGTGGTCGGGCTGCATTCCTGCATGTCGGCGACTTCGACGAGACCGCCGGCGGCGCAGCCCGTGACCTCGAAGCCGTTGGCCTCGAGAAAGGCCACTTCGAGACGCGTGACCTCCTCGGTATAGGGGGTGACCAGGGCGATCCGTCGCACGCCCAGGAGCCGCAGCGCCCGCAGCACCGCACCGCTGGCGGTGGTCGCCGGCAGGCCGGTGGCTTCTTCGATGCGCCGACGAAGCCTCTCGTCGTACCCCTTGCCGCCGACGAAACTGCCGGAGGTGCAGCCGAAGGCGATCACCCCGACCCGCACGCTGGCGATCTCGCGGGCGGCCCGGGGCGCATCGGCCTCCATCCGGCGGAGGCTGGCCGGGGTCACGTCTTTCAGGGCCACGCGATTGGCATGGCTGGTCACCCCTTCCGGTGCCATGCGCTGGAATTCCGGCTCCATCACCGAATTGCCGGTGGGCACCAGAAGACCGATACGCCCCCGCCAGCCGTACATGCTTTCCGCTCCCCCGTCGGATTGACCCGGCTCGTTCGAGCCTACAGCTTCTGCGGCGAAGAACAACTGCCGACAGGGACGATGCTCGCCATGCGATACGCGCGGCCGCGCGCGAAAGACAGAAGCTTCGCGCGAAACTCTCCGGACTTCCGGGCCTTTCTCCTCCCGTTCCTGCTCGCCTCCCCGGCTGCGGCCCACCCGGCGACCGGGGAGGGGGACGGTGCGGGCTGGCCCGTCACTGCCGACATCGCGCTACCGCTGCTGCTGCTGGCGGTGCTCTATCTCGCCGGATGGTGGCGGCGGCGGAACGCCGGCCAGCCGCTCTCGCCGCTGCGTCCCATCGGTTTCTTCGGCGGGCTCCTGGCCCTCTTCCTCGCCCTCCAGTCGCCGGTGGACGAGCTCGCCGAAGAGCTGTTCTTCGTCCATCAGATCCAGCATCTGCTGCTGCGCATGATCGGCCCCATGCTGCTGGCCCTTTCGGCGCCCCAGGCCCTGCTGGTGGCCGGCATGCCGGTCCCGCTCCGCCGCCGGATCCTGGCTCCCCTCGCCGCCGCCACGGCGCCACGGCGGCTCCTCGCCCCCCTGCTCGGCCCGGTACCGCTGACGGTGCTGTTCATCGGCTCCCTCTACTTCTGGCAGATCCCCTACTTCCACGAGCTGGCCCTCGCGCGGACCGCCGTCCATTACGCCATGCACATCAGCATGCTGGCGGCCGGACTCCTGTTCTGGTGGCGGATCTTCGATCTGCGACCGCCGCCGCAGGGGCTCCGCTTCGGAGCCCGAGCGGCGATGCTCTGCTTCGTCATCCTTTCCAACATCCTGCTGGGTGCCTCCACCACCTTCACCGGCGGCATCCTCTATCCGGCCTATGGCGAAGGCGGGCTCCATTTCGGCTACACCCCCCTCGCCGATCAGCAGATGGGCGGCATCACCATCTGGATCCCGAGCAGCATGATGAGCGTGCTGGCGGCGATTCTCGTCATCCACCGCTTCGGCCGGGACGAGACCCGCCGCTTCCTGCGCTCCCTCGCCGGCGGTGATCGAGCGGCGGAACCGCGCGCCGCGGATCGCTCCCGCAGCAACCGGGCCCTGGCCCTCGGCTTCGCCGCCTTCGCCCTGGCCGCCTTCCTCGGTGCTTTCGCGGTGGGGATCCTCTACGGTATGGTGGGCCGAGGATAGATCGAAGGGCGCAGCGCCCACTGGAACGCATATTCGTCACCGGGACGGGAACGTCCCGCCATGGATCGGAGGGAACGGAAGATGTCGGTGCCGGATCTCCACGCCTTGCACGAAGCCGTCGTCGGTGCTGCGGCCATCCGTCGCAGCCGCCGGCTCCTGCCCGCCGGCGGGCCGGGGGACAAGGTCTTTCCGCCCACCTATCCCGGCGATCGCGGGCCGGTTCATGTGTTCGAGGACCGCATCCTCGACGGCGAACGGAAAAGCTGCGTGCTGCTCGATTCCGTGCAGAGCCAGGCCAACCGGTTGGAGGAGGCGCTGCGGGATCTGCTCCGCGCCGGCGAGGTGTGGATCCCGCACATCCTCACCGACTTCGGCGGGCAGAAGGACGGTGAAGAGGACCTTTCCGACATCGGCGAGATCACCTCGCTCGAGGCGCCGCACCGGGTGTTCGACGCCATCTTCCGGGACAGCCGCCTCGACGGTGTGGAATTCTGGAAAAGCCATGCCGGCAGGCGGCTGCTCCTGGCGAAGCCGGAGAATGCCACCGCCATTTTCGAGCTCTCGCCGACGGCGCTCGTTTTCGGCTGCTGGCATTCGACCGGCCAGGGCGGCGGGCTCGGCGCCAAGTTCCCGCGTGCGGTCGTTTCGGAGATCGTCGGGGTCGATGCGGTGCCCGGTAAACGCACGGGAAGCCGTATCGATCCGCTAGGCGTCAATAAGAACGTCACCATTTACGAAGCGGAGGATGGCAGTTGGACGCCATCCGTCGAGGAGGCGAAAAAGAATAAACGAGGAGATCCTGTCAAATACACGGGCAAGAAGCGCACAGGTGAGGCCGGAAGGCCCTCTCTCGTTAATCACGGCAATATCGCACCTACCATCGAAGAGCTCGGCGCCACGATCGACCACGCGCTCCACACGGTCGTGATCAGCCTCCCCACGCTGCGCCGCCTGCGCTTTCCGGTGGACGGGAACATCGATCCGGAGCGGGACGCCGCCGCACGCACGCTGCTGGCCGCCCTCGCCCTGCTCGCCCTCGCCGCCCAGGACCGCAACGGCTACAATCTCCGTTCGCGCTGCGACCTCCATGCCGACGGGGCGTCCGCCTTCGAGCTCCTCAGCGCCGATGGCGAAAGCAAGGATTTCTCTCTCGATTTCGCGGCCGCCCGAGCGCTCTACGAGCAGGCGATCGAGGCAGCGAAGGCGGCGGGGCTTCCTTGGCCGGACGAGCCCCTGCGCCTGACGCCGCAGGAAAAGCTCGTCCAGATCGTCGCCGAAAGTCGCAGGCTCGCGCTCCAGGGCAAGGGCGAAGAGGCGGAGGCGTGATGCCGTGCTCCGCCTCGACATCCATTTCCTGACCGGGGTCTTTCGCGCCGCGACCATCGCCGACAAAGAGCGAGCCGAATGGCCACCGCATCCCGATCGCATCTTCTCGGCGCTCGTGTGCGCTTGGGCCGAGAACGGACGCGAAGCTGCCGGCGAGGTCGCCCTCGCCTGGCTGGAGAGGCTGCCTCCGCCGCTGATCGAAGCCTCGGGCGCGAGCCCGCGGGACGCACCGACCGTGTTCGTGCCCCCTAACGACGACGCGATCAGGGCCAAGAAAATCGAGAACAAGAAACAGGGGATCGTAAAGTTCGTCGCTCCCTTGGAAGGTTTTCGTCCAAAGCAGGAGCGCTTCTTCCCCACCGTGATCCCCGACGAGCCGATGGTGCGGTTGTGGTGGAAAGCCGGAAAAGAGGAGCTCGACAGCCATCTGCCGGCCCTCGACCGCATCGCCCGCTCGGTCGGCTATCTCGGTCATTCGGCGTCCCTGGTTTCCATGCGCTTCCTCGGCGATCAACGAGAGCCCGAAACGCGCTTCCTGCCGGACCCCGCCGGCCGCGTCCCCCTTCGGATACCCTACGAAGGGCGGCTGGAAGATCTGATCGGCGGCTACGAGGCGGCCATGGAACAGAAGCACCGGAAGGAAGCCTGGCGGCCCGAACCGGCCCCGGCCGTTCCCTATCGGGATCTGGACGCCGATCCGCTTCCGGCTGCCGTCCCTTCCGGTCCCTACGGCCGTCGATGGCTGGTGCTCGCGGGTGGGAACCAGCGCACCCCGGCCCTGGAAGCCTTTGCGACCATTGCCGAGGCCATGCGCAACGCTGTCCTCGCCCACGCCGGGAACCCGGTCCCGTCGGTCCTCAGCGGTCACGAAGGGGCCTCCGTTCTCCGTGCCCCTCATCTCGCCATCCTGCCGATGGCCAACGTCGGCTTCGACTGGTCGGACGGCAGACTGTTCGGTCTCGCCCTCGTGCTGCCCCGGGAACACGACGGGCTCGCCGAACCGATCCGGGTCAAACTCGAGGAGGCGGTGGCGCGGTTTCTCGAAGCCGGCGGCACGCTTGCCCTAGGCCGCTTCGGCACCTGGACGCTCCTGCACGATCCCGCACCCGAACGGGCATCGCTGCGACCCGGGCGCTATCTTCGCACTGCCCGCCGCTTCGCCAGCGTCACCCCCCTCGTCCTGCCGCGACACATGAAGCGCAGACGTGGCGACAGGGCCGAAGCGCAGATCGCTCTCGCCTGCCGACAGCAGGGTCTGCCCGAGCCGGAGATGATCGAGGCCGGCCCCCATCCCTTCCTGCGCGGCACCAGCTTCGCGTCGAAGAAGCATTGGCACACGACCGGACGCTTCGCTTCCCGCACTCTCGTCCACGCCCGCCTCACCTTCGCAGAACCGGTGCGTGGACCGCTCCTCCTCGGTGCCGGGCGTCATTTCGGCCTCGGCCTCATGCTGCCGCTGCCGGAGGAGCGTGAAGGATGACCGCCGTTCCCGGCTTTCGGGCCTTCTTCCGGGCGCTCTGGGGTTACGATCCCTTTCCCTGGCAGAGGCGGCTCGCCGAACATGTCGCGAACGGGGGCTGGCCTTCGCTCCTCGACATCCCCACCGGTTGCGGCAAGACGGCGGCGCTCGACATCGCGCTCCACGATCTCGCCAGGGAGGCCGCACGGGCCGACCGACGGGCACCGCTGCGGATCGTCTATGTCGTCGACCGCCGGCTGGTGGTGGATGCGGCCTGGCGGCGGGCACGGCGGATTGCCGATGCCCTGGCCCGTGCCACCGGCGGTCCCCTCGCGGAAACGGCAGCGGCGTTGCGTGCCCTCGCCGGCGACGGTCCGCCGCTTCGTGTCGCGCGCCTTCGCGGCGGCATGCCCCTCGATCCCGACTGGGTGCGGACGCCCCATCAGCCGACGATCCTGCTCTCCACCGTCGATCAGGCGGGCTCGCGCCTCCTGTTCCGCGGCTACGGCGTGTCGCGTTCCATGTGGCCGGTCCATGCGGGCCTTCTCGGCAACGATGTGCTCTGGCTCGTGGACGAGGCCCATCTCTCGCAGCCCTTCCTCGAGACCCTGGAGGCGGTGGCACGGGAACGACGGCGGAACGACGCGGCACTCGATCCACCCTTCGCCTTCTGCCGGCTCACCGCAACCGCGGGCGAGGAGACCGGAAAGGCTTTCGGGCTCGGTGAAGACGACCGCGAACATCCGATCCTTCGCGAACGGCTCGGCGCATCCAAGCCGGCCCGCCTGCGCAAGGTCGGCGGCGGGGAGGAGGCCTTCCGCGCCGCTTTCGTCGAGGAGGCGACGACGTTTCTCGAGGCCGGACGGCGGCGGATCGCCCTGGTCGTCAACCGGGTGCTGCGGGCGCGGGCGATCTTCGAGCGGCTGACGGCCGAGGTCGGGGAAGGGGCGGAGGTTCTCCTCGCCATCGGCCGTGCCCGTCCCCTGGAGCGCGACACCCTGGCCGGGGAGCTCGAAGCCCGTTTCGGCCCCGAGGCGGGAAACCGCGAACGCCCCCTGATCCTGGTGGCGACCCAGACCATCGAGGTCGGCGCCGATTTCGATTTCGACGCCTTGGTGAGCGAACTCGCGCCGCTCGATGCCCTGCGCCAGCGCTTCGGCCGCCTCGACCGGTGGGGCCGGCACGGAACCGCGCCCGCAGTGATTCTCGCGCACGAGATGGCCCTTGCGAAGGGAGCGCGTGATCCCGTCTACGGCGATGCCCCGAAGGTCACCTGGAAATGGCTGCGGGACAGAGCGGCGGGGAAAAAGAAGGCACATCCGATCTTCGTTTTCGGCATCGACGCCTTCCGCGAACACGAAGCGGCCGTCTCACCCGAGAGCCTCTCGCCGCGGGCTGACGCACCCTGCTTCTTTCCGGCCTACGCCGAGGCGCTCGCCCGCACCTCACCACCGCCCGCGGCGGAACCCGAGATCGCGCTCTTCCTGCACGGCCCGGATGCCGGACCGGCCGAGGTGCGCCTCGTCTGGCGCGCGGATCTGTCCAAGGAGCACCTCGACGATCCCGAGCGGGCGAGGAAGATCCTCGCCGCACTGCCGCCTTCCTCGTTGGAAGCGCTGGAACTCCCCCTTCCCGTGGTCCGCCGCTGGCTCACGGGCGGCTCGATGGAAGTGCCGGATCTCGAAGGCACCGCCGACGCAACCGGAGAGGAGAAGCCCGGAGGACGGTCCGCACTGCGATGGGCGGGACCGGAAGACGATGCCACGACGATCATCACCGCGGAAGACCTTCGTCCGGGCGACACCTTGGTGGTACCGGCCGGCTACGGCGGCTGCGACCGGTTCGGCTGGAACCCGGAGGCGACGGGACCCGTGCGCGACCTCGCCGAGGAAGCGGCCGAACGCCAGCGCGGGCGTCTCGTCCTGCGGCTGCACCCGGAGCTGGCCATCGACTGGATCGGCGAAGTGGACACGGTCACCGCCGCCGAGGCCTGGCGGATGGTACGCGAGGGGATCGCGCTCCTCGGCGAGCCGGAAGGGACGGAACTGATCGACAATCTGCTCGACCTCGAGGATCTTCCTTCCCGGCTCCGAGCACGGCTCCTGCGACTGCAGAAACACGCACCGGAACTGCGGCTGCCTTACGGCGAGGATCCGACGCGCGGCGTCCTCCTTCTCGGCAGAAAACGGCTATCTGCGGACAATGCCGTGGGCGAGGCCGTGAGCGAAAACGACGCCCTGTCGCTCTCCGCTTCCCGCTCGATCGGACTGTGGGAGCATCTCGACCATGTCCGGGAAAAGGTCGAGCTGTTCGCGGCACGCCTCGCCCTGAGCGAAAAGCTCACCAGTGCCCTCACCACCGCCGCCCGGCTCCACGATCTCGGCAAGGCGGAGCCCCGGTTCCAGGTCTACCTGCGCGGCGGCGACCGGCTGGCCGCCCGCATGGACCCCGAGCCGCTCGCCAAATCCGAACGCTCGCCGGATCCGAGGCGGGCGGCGGCACGCGCCGGCCTGCCGCCCGGCGTCCGCCACGAGGCCTGGTCGGTGGCCGCTGCGGAAAAGCTGCTGGAAGATAGGGACCAGGCTTTCCGCGATCTCGTCCTCTGGCTCATCGGCACGCATCACGGCCGCGGCCGACCGTTCTTCCCGCCGATCGAGGATCCCGGAGCCGAAGATTTCACACTCCCCTGTGACGATCACGAAATGCGGGTTCCCGGAGATCCCGGTCTGCACCGGCTGGATTCCTTCTGGTTCGATCTCCGCGAACGGCTCCATCGCCGTTTCGGCCCTTGGCGGCTCGCCTGGCTGGAAGCGATCCTGCGCCTCGCCGATCACCGGGCGTCCGAGGAGGAGGTGTCGTGACCACCGAACTGGAGCTCCGACCGTTCCGCTGGGACAATCTTCTCGCCTTCATGGCCCTGCTCGGGCTGATGCGGGCGGTCGAGGCCGCCCGGCCCGACTGGCGGGTGCGAACCTTCTGGCGCCGGCGCGGCGGCCGCGGACCCTGGGTGCCGGTGGTCGTTTCCGAAGAGATAGCGAGCGGGGAGGAATTGGCCGCAGAAGCCGAACGCGGTGTGCTGGAACTGGCCGCGGTCCATCGGTTCGGCGATCGGCAAGATGTCGACTTCACGACCGAAGAGTACCGGCTGGTGGCATCGCAGGCTGGCGGGTGGCGGGCCGAGCTCGTCGCCGCTCTTGCGAGCGACATCGTATTGCGCGACCCCAAAAAGCGTACCGTCCAGCCGACACCTCTGTGTACCATGTTCGGCCAGGGACATCAGCATTTCCTGGAACGCATCAGCCTCCACGAGGCGGTTGCGAAAGGCGTCCGTATGCCCCTCGAGAGGCGCCAGGACGGGGCGGAGCTCCTTCGCACAGCCCTGTGCGAGGACTGGGAGAGCCAGCGCGATCCGAACTTCGGCGGCCTGCGCCTCGATCCCAAGGAGGACCGCCGCTACGCCTACCAGTTCGCCGACCCGACCAGTGCCGCGGGCAAGATCGGCACGGTACCGGGCGCCAACCGCCTGGCTGCCGT
>JALSRW010000218.1 GCA_026984595.1 Alphaproteobacteria bacterium | reverse complement strand
CGTGCTTGAGATGGCAGGTCGGGGTGAAGGCTCCCGGCACGGCGAAGATGACCACCGTCCGGCCGGCGCAGAGCTGGCTCGTGGTGACGTCCTCGATGCCGTTTTCGATCTTCACCTTGAAGGTCGCTTCGGGAAGCCGGTCGCCGACCTTGATGGGCATGTCTGTCTCCTCCCGCGATCGATGCCGGCGGCTTGCCGCCGGCGCCACACCACGGCCGCACAATGCCGACTCCCGCCGGGATCCGCAACCGGGCAGCGGCGGCGCCCGCAAAAAGCGCGGCGCAGGCGTCTTGTTGCCGGTGGCGCCAGGCTCTATTTCAGGATCATGAACCCGGAAACAGCCGACGAGACCCGACTCACCGGCCAGCTCCTGGTCGCCATGCCGGGGATGTCCGACCCGCGCTTCGTGCGCTCGGTGGTCTATCTGTGCGTCCATTCGGCGGAAGGGGCGATGGGGCTCATCGTCAACAAGCGTCTCGACAATGTCAGCTTCGCCGAGATCGCCGGCCAGGTCGGCATCGAGGCCGAGGAGATCCGGGCCGAGATCGCCGTCCATTACGGCGGGCCGGTGGAGACCGGACGGGGCTTTCTGCTCCATTCCACCGACCATGTGGACGAATCGAGCCTGGTGATCGACGAGCGGTTCGCGCTCACCGCCACCGTCGAGATGCTCAAGACCATCGCCGCCGGCGGCGGCCCGAAGCAGCGCATGCTGGCTCTCGGTTACGCCGGCTGGGGAGCGGGGCAGCTCGACGCCGAAATCCAGGCCAACGGCTGGATCACCGTGCCGGCCGATCCGGCGATCGTCTTCGACGCCGAGGACGACAGCAAATGGGAGCGGGCGCTCCGGGCCATCGGCATCGATCCGAGCCTTCTGTCGGTGCACATGGGCCGCGCCTGAGGCGGCTGCGGCCGGGATCCGGTTTGCCCTTTGCCGGCGCTGCCGCGCGGCGTAAGATCGGGGCGGCGACGATCACGGCCGGCCGGCTCGCGGCAGGGTCGCGTTGACAGTGCCGCCGCGGATGCCCATTTTGGGCGAGACTGGGACGGATGCGTTCGCGAAAAGGTAACATCCACACATGATCGGTGCTCTGGCCAGGCGGATATTCGGCACCGCCAACGACCGTATTGTCAAATCTCTCGGCCGCACGGTCGAACGGATCAACGCTCTCGAACCGGAGCTCGAAAAGCTCTCCGACGAGGAGTTGCGCGCCCGCACCCCCTGGTTCCGGGAGCGCCTGGAAAAGGGCGAGAGTCTCGACGATCTGATGATCGAGGCCTTCGCCACGGTGCGCGAGGCGGCCAAGCGGACCCTCGGCCAGCGCCATTTCGACGTGCAGCTCATGGGCGGCATCGTCCTGCATCAGGGCAAGATCGCCGAGATGAAGACCGGCGAGGGCAAGACCCTGGTCTCGACTCTGCCCTCCTATCTCAACGCCCTGGCCGGCAAGGGCGTGCACATCGTCACCGTCAACGACTATCTGGCCCGTCGCGACTCCGCCTGGATGGGGCAGATCCACACCTTCCTCGGCCTCACCGTGGGTTGCATCGTGCCCGGCCTCGACGATGCCGCGCGGCGGGCGGCCTATGCCTGCGACATCACCTACGGCACCAACAACGAGCTCGGCTTCGACTATCTTCGTGACAACATGCGCATGCGCCTCGAGGATATGGTGCAGCGCGGCCATCACTATGCCATCGTCGACGAGGTCGACAGCATCCTCATCGACGAGGCCCGCACCCCGCTCATCATCTCCGGCGCCGCCGAGGACAGTTCCGAGCTCTACAAGGCGGTCGACAAGCTGGTTCGCCAGCTCGAGGCGGGTGACTGGGAAAAGGACGAAAAGCAGCGCGCCGTCACCCTCACGGAGAAGGGTGCGGAGCGCATGCAGAAGCTGCTGGCGGACGCCGGTCTCCTCAAGGCCGGCGATCTCTACGACATCGAGAACGTCACCCTGGTCCACCACGTCCAGCAGGCGCTGCGCGCCCACAAGATGTTCCAGCGCGATGTCGACTACATCGTCAAGAACGGCCAGGTGATCATCGTCGACGAGTTCACCGGCCGCATGATGCCCGGCCGGCGCTATTCCGACGGTCTCCACCAGGCCCTCGAGGCCAAGGAAGGGGTGCCGATCCAGGCCGAGAACCAGACCCTCGCGTCCATCACCTTCCAGAACTACTTCCGCCTCTACGAGAAGCTCGCCGGCATGACCGGCACGGCGGCCACCGAGGCCGGCGAATTCGCCGAGATCTACGGGCTCGAGGTGGTCTCCATCCCCACCCACCGGCCGATGATCCGCAAGGACGAGGACGACGAGGTCTACCGTACCGCGGAGGAGAAATACCGGGCGATCCTCGAGGAGATCGCCGATGCCCACGAGCGCGGCCAGCCGGTGCTGGTGGGTACCGTGTCGATCGAGAAATCCGAGCTGCTTTCGCGCATGCTCCAGAAGAAGGGCATCCCCCACAAGGTGCTCAATGCCCGCTATCACGAGCAGGAGGCGCAGATCATCGCCCAGGCCGGGCGCATCGGGGCGGTGACCATCGCCACCAACATGGCCGGCCGCGGCACCGACATCCAGCTCGGCGGCAATGCCGAGATGCGCATCCGGGAGGAGCTCGGCGAGGATCCCGATCCCGAGGCGGTCGAGCGCATCCGCCGCGAGGTGGCGGAGGAGCACGAGCGGGTGGTGGCCGCGGGCGGCCTCTATGTGATCGGGACCGAGCGCCACGAGAGCCGGCGCATCGACAACCAGCTCCGCGGCCGTTCCGGCCGCCAGGGCGATCCCGGGCGCTCCAAGTTCTTCCTCTCCCTCGAAGACGATCTGATGCGCATCTTCGGCTCCGAGCGGATGGACGGGATGCTGCAGAAGCTCGGCCTCAAGGAGGGCGAGGCGATCATCCATCCCTGGATCAACAAGGCGTTGGAGAAGGCGCAGCAGAAGGTCGAGGCCCGGAACTTCGAGATCCGCAAGAACCTGCTGAAGTTCGACGATGTGATGAACGACCAGCGCAAGGTGGTCTACGAGCAGCGTCGCGAGCTCATGCAGGCGGAAGACGTGGCCGAGGCGGTCCGCGACATGCGCCACCAGGTGATCGAGGATCTGGTCGCCCGCCACATCCCGGAAAAGGCCTATCACGAGCAGTGGGAGACGGAGAAGCTCAAGAAGGAGGTGAAGCAGATCCTCGCCCTCGATCTGC
>JALSRW010000217.1 GCA_026984595.1 Alphaproteobacteria bacterium | reverse complement strand
CTCGGCGAGCGCGGTGCGATTCCCGCCGAACAGCGCCCGTTCGCGTGCCGCTACCCTGCGCACCAGCGCCTCGAAGGAGGCGGCATAGGCCTCGTCCTGATAGTCCACCAGAAAGGCCCGGCGATGGGCGAGCAGGGCTTCGAAGCCCCGCGGCGGCCCCTCCTCGGGCGCCAGCAGCCCGGCCACGAAATCCGGATCGGCCGCGGCCAGACGCCCCCAGGCGAAGGCCCGCCGGTTGGCCTCGACCGCCACACCGTTGCATTCGATGGCCCGCTCGATCGCCCGCAGCGTCAGCGGGATCAGACCTTTCTGCCAGGCGTAGCCCGTGAGCAGCACGTTGGCGCCGATGGCATCGCCGGTAACCGCCAGGGCCAGCCGATGGGCGTCGATGGCGCCGACCCGGTCCTCGCCCGCCGCCCGGCGAAGCCGCTCCAGGAGCCTTTCGGTGTCGATCCGGTAATCGGGATCGCGGATGATGTCGGCGGTGGGCAGGCTGTGGGCGTTGGCGACGACCCGGCTCTTCCCGCGACGCAGGGTCGAGAGCGCGTCGGGCGAGACGGCCACCACCAGATCGCAGGCGATCAGTGCGTCGGCATTGCCGGGCTCGATCCGCGCCTGATGGAGAGGCGCTTCGCCGCCGATCCGGACATGGCTCAGCACCGCCCCGCCTTTCTGGGCGAGGCCCGTGAAATCCAGCACCGAGACCGGACGACCTTCGAGATGGGCGGCCATGCCCAGCAATGCCCCCACCGTCAGCACGCCGGTGCCGCCGACGCCGGTCACCAGCAGATCGAACCCCCCGTCGATGGCCGGCAGCTCCGGCTGCGGCAGCGCCGCCAACCGCCGCTCGATCTCCGGGCCGGCGAGGCCCGCAGGTTTCCGCAGCGCACCCCCCTCGATGGTGACGAAGGAAGGGCAGAAGCCCTCGATGCAGGAGAAATCCTTGTTGCAGGAGGACTGGTCGATCCGGCGTTTGGTCCCGAGCGGGGTTTCCACCGGCACGATCGAGAGACAGTTCGATTTCCGGGAGCAGTCGCCGCAGGCCTCGCAGACGCGCTCGTTGATGAAGGCCCGCCGCGCCGGATCGGGCCAGGTGCCGCGCTTGCGGCGGCGGCGCTTTTCGGCGGCACAGGTCTGGTCGTAGACGAGCGCGGAAACCCCCGGATATTCCCGCAGTTGCTCCTCCACCGCGAGCAGCTCGCGACGGTGACGGATCTCCACACCGGGCGCGAAGCCGGCATTCCACGGATATTTCCCGGGTTCGTCGGTGACAACGACGATGCGCTCGATGCCCTCGGCCCGGAGCTGACGGGTGATCTGCGGCACCGTGAGCCGCCCGTCGAGATGCTGGCCGCCGGTCATCGCCACCGCATCGTTGTAGAGGATCTTGTAGGTGATCCGGAGATCGGCGGCGACCGCCTGACGGATGGCCAGCAACCCCGAATGGAAATAGGTACCGTCGCCCAAGTTCTGGAAAATGTGGGGGGTCTCGACGAAGGGTGCGAGACCGGCCCAGTTGGCCCCCTCGCCCCCCATATGGGTGGTGCCGATGGTCTCGCGGTCCATCCAGGTCGCCATGATGTGGCAGCCGATGCCCCCCATCGCCTTCGAGCCCTCGGGCAGCCGCGTCGAGCTGTTGTGGGGACAGCCCGAACAGAACCAGGGGATGCGGCGGATCTCGGCGGGCATCGTCACCGGCGGCCGCAGGCGCGCGAGACGCTCCGTGAAGTCGAGCTCGCGATGGATGCGCTGCAGCCGCGCGGCCAGGACGGGGGCGATCCGGTGCGGGCGCAGTTCGCCGAAGACCGGCAGCAGCTCGCCCCCGCGCTCGTCGCGCTTGCCGATCACCCGCGGCCGCGCGCTCTCGGGCAGGGGATAGAGAAGATCCTTGATCTGCGTCTCGACGAACGGCCGCTTTTCCTCGACCACCAGGAGTTCCTCAAGGCCCCGGGCGAAGGCGCGGATGCGCGTCGATTCCAGGGGGAAGCTCTGGCCGACCTTGTAGATGCGGATGCCGAGGCGGGCGATCTCCGCCTCACCACGAAAGCCGAGCGCGGCCAGGGCCTCCATCAGATCACCATGGGCCTTGCCGACGGTGACGATGCCCAGCCGTGCGCGCGGCGCCGCCACCGCCAGCCGGTCGATCACCGGATTGGCGCGGGCGAAGGCCTCGGCCGCTTCGAGCTTGCGCGCGAGGCGGGCCTCGATGGCCACGCTCGGCGGATCGTTCCAGCGGAAATGCAGCCCGCCCGCAGGAGGCGTGAAATCGGCGGGCTCGCGGAACACCGGCCAGCTTTCGGGAAGCGTTACGCTCATCGCTCCCTCGACCGTCTCGGCGATCGCCTTGAAGCCGACCCAGGCGCCCGAAAAGCGCGACAGGGCGAAGCCGTAGAGCCCGAACAGCAGATACTCCTCGATCGAGGCCGGGGCCAGCACCGGCAGATACCAGGCGGCCAGGGTCTGGTCGCTCTGATGGGCCATGGTCGAGGAGACGGCGCCGTGGTCGTCGCCGGCGATCGCCAGCACGCCGCCGTGGGGCGAGGTGCCGTAGGCATTGCCGTGCTTGATCGCATCGCCGGCCCAGTCGACCCCGGGCCCCTTCCCGTACCAGACGGCGAACACCCCATCGACCGTGGCCTTGCCGAAGGCCTCGACCTGCTGGCTGCCCATCACCGCGGTCGCCGCCAGCGCCTCGTTGACCGCCGGCTGGAAGCGGATCCGGTCGGCATCGAGAAAGCGGGCGGCGCGGACGAGCTCGAGATCGAAGCCGGCCAGGGGCGATCCGCGGTAGCCCGAAACGAAGCCGGCGGTGTTCAGACCTCGCATGGCATCGAGACGATGCTGTTCGAGCAGCAGGCGCACCAGCGCCTGGATCCCGGTCAGATACACTCGCCCCGAGCGACGGTCGTAGCGGTCATCGAGCTGGTAGCCCGTATCGAGCATCGACGGCATCCGGAACTCCCCTTCGGCCCGCGCCGTGGAAGCGGTTCGAACCGGGGAAAGTATAGTTCGTCGGGACCGGAAGGTTCTCTCTATGTTGCCGTTGACATCAGCCGGGAGGAGAAGAATCTACCCGAATGCGAACTCCCGGAGGAACATCTTGGCCACGCGCGATGTCATCGAGGAAAAACTTCGTTACCGGATCCTCACCGAGCTGCAGCGCAACGGGCGGCTGACCAACCAGGAGCTGGCGCAGCGGGTCCATCTCTCGCCCTCGCCC
>JALSRW010000216.1 GCA_026984595.1 Alphaproteobacteria bacterium | reverse complement strand
CACCCAGTCACCCGGGGGCAGGGGAATGCCCGCGATCTTGTAGAAAAACGCCCAGAGCAGCAGTGGCAGTGCCAGGGCGGTGGCCAGCAGCAGACGCGGATGGGCGGTGCGGCCGAACAGGCCGAACAGGAGAATCGCGAGGCTGCTGGCCAGCACCATGCCGAGCCGGCGCACCAGCCAGTAATAGACCAGCAGAAGCAGGATCGCCGCAACCAACCTGAGCGCCGCCATCGGGTCGAAGGGCGGGCTCTGCCAAGCATCGTCGGTATCGTACGCGAACCATGCCTGTACCGCCAGCCCCGCCCCCAGCAGCAGGAGCATGGCGGCGATCGCCTTCGGCCAGAGATCGGGAGACAGGACGGCGGCCCGTACCGCCTTGGGCACGCTCACGCCGAGCGGGATGACGACCAGCAACAGGAGGGCGGCGAAGCCCGCGACCCCGATCCCCAGCAGGAGGTCGCGGCGCCTCGCCGTCATCTCTCCGGCCGGACTGCGGGGGTCATTCGACCCGCATGCCGAGCTTGTCCACCAGCGCCCGGAACACCTCGTACTGATGGCGGATGAACTTGACCGATTCCTCGGGGCTCATGCTGACCACGATGGACCCGAGCGCGCCCATGCGCTCCTGGAACTCGGCGTCCTTGGTGATCTGGCCGAGCCAGCCGACCCAGGCATCGTACGCTTCGTCGACCAGATCCTTGGGACCGGCGATGCCGCTCCAGCCCACCAGCACCTCGAGTTCGGGCTTGCCGAGTTCGGCGGCGGTGGGAGCATCGACGCCTTCGAGTCGCTCCTTGGTGGTTACCATCAGTGGCTTGAGGGCGCCGCTTTGAATGTGTCCCATCAGGGCCGAGGAATTGGTACAGATGAAGGTCGCATTGCCGGCCACCACCTGGCGCGCGGCCTCGCCGCCGCCGCGGAACGGCAGATGGGTGACCATCTGGGTGGCGTTCTCGACACCGAAGGCATCGAGCACCAGCACACCGGCCAGATGGAGCATCGAGCCCACGCCCGAGGAGCTGTAGGTGATCTTGCCGGGATTGGCGCGCACCGCGGCGATCAACGCCTCCATCGAGTCGATGCCGGAACTCGGCGAGGTCGCGCAGACCACCGGATTGATCTCGAACACGCCGACATAGCGGAAGTCGTCGATGGTATAGGGCAGATTCGCCTTCATCGCCGGATTGACGGTATGCGAGCCGACCCGGGCCACCATCATCGTGTAGCCATCGCCCGGAGCGTTGGCCACGAAGGCCGTGCCGGTGGCGCCACCGGCGCCGGTCTTGTTGACCACCAGGATCGGCACCGGGATGTATTTCGGGGTCACCGCCGTCATGTTGCGGGCGGCGATGTCGGTGGCACCACCCGCCCCGTAGGGCACGACGAGGGTGATGGGACGTTCCGGATAGGCCGCCTCGGCTCCGGCGGCGGCGGCGATCAGCACCGCGGTGGCCGCGGCTGCCAATACTGCTCGGCGTGTCGTCATCTGTTCTGGCCTCCCCTTCTCGACGCGACGGCCTGTTTTCGTGGCGCCCCTCGGCGCGCGGCGATCTTAGGGGCAGGATGCGCGTGCTGGCAAGACGTCCGAAATCGGCTCAGCCTTCCCGCTCCTCGCCGCACAGCCGCGCCCGCAGGCTGCGCTTGAGGATCTTGCCGTAGTTGTTCTTGGGGAGCTCCTCGAGGAAGACATACTGCTTCGGCCGCTTGAAACGGGCGATCCGCTCCAGGCACCAGGCATCGAGCCGGGCCTCGTCGACCCCCGGCTCGACCACCAGGCAGGCCACCACCCGCTCGCCCCATTCCGGGTCGGGCAGGCCGATCACGGACACCTCGCGAACCCCCGGATGGGTCAGCAGCACATCCTCCACCTCGCGCGGATAGATATTGGCGCCGCCGGAAATGATGAGATCCTTGGAGCGATCCCGGATGTAGAGAAAGCCGTCTTCGTCGAAGCTGCCGAGATCGCCGGTACGCAGCCAGCCGTCGCCCATGGTGCGGGCGGTGGCCTGCGGATCCTGCCAGTAGCCCGGGACCACGCTGTCGCCGCGGACCAGGATCTCGCCGACCTCGCCGGTGGGGAGTTCCCGCCCCTCGGGATCCGCGATCTTCACCTCGCAGACGATCTGGGGCGTGCCCGCCGACTGCAGCCGGCGGCGCCAGTGCGAATGGCCGATATCGGCATGAGCCCGTTTGTCGAGGGCGGTGATGGTCATCGGGCTCTCGCCCTGGCCGTAGATCTGGGCCAGCCGGAAGCCGAAGACCTCGTGCGCGGCGTCGAGATCGGCCAGATACATGGGCGCCCCGCCATAGACGATGGTCTTGAGGGAGGCGGTATCGGGGTCGTGGGCGCGGGCATGGGCGGTCAGCCGCTTGACCATGGTCGGCGCGGCGAACAGCGTGCTGCCCGGCCAGTGCGGCAGCAGCGCGAACAGCTCGGCGGGATCGAAACCGCCGCTTTCCGGCACCACCTGCACCGCGCCGGCGGCGGCATGGGGGAGGATGTAGATGCCCGAGCCGTGGGATATCGGTGCGGCGTGCAGGATCGCATCCCCCGGCGCGATGCTGTCGACATCGATGAAATAGGCGTAGGTCATGGCCCGCAGATTGCCGTGGGTGATCATCGCCCCCTTGGGTCGTCCCGTGGTCCCCGAGGTATAGAACAGCCAGGCCATGGCATCCGCCGCGACCGGCGTGAGAGGGGCGGCTTCGGCTTCCAGCAGACGCCGGTAGGCGGTGCCGCCGATGATCAGGGTTTCGCGCAGCGTGCCCGGGGCCTCGCCGAGCCCGGCGGCGAGATCCTCGCTGGTGAACAGCAACGCGCTGCCGGAATGTTCGAGAATCCAGGCGAGCTCTCTGGGATGCAGCTTGGCGTTGACCGGTACCGCGGCGAGGCCCTGCCACCAGCAGGCGAGCAGGATCTCGACATATTCCGGCAGGTTGCGGGCGAAGATGGCGACCCGGTCGCCGCGCGCGACACCAAACCGTTCCCGCATGCCGCCGGCGAGACGGGCGGCTCGCATGCACAGCCCGGCATGGTCGGCGAACGGCCGCCGGCCCAGCGCGACGGCCGGAGCATCGCCCATCCGCCGGGCGTTGCGGGCGAAGACATGTGCGACATTCATGACGCCGTTCCCCTTCTCGCACTACGGGAAAGGGGATAGCCATGATGCCGCGGGAAGAGAAGCCCGGACGAAACGGCGGGGAGGCGGGGAGGCGGGGCGCCGCGCGCCGCCTCTCA
>JALSRW010000215.1 GCA_026984595.1 Alphaproteobacteria bacterium | reverse complement strand
CGAGGCCCGGTCCGATCTCTGGCAGCTGATGGAGTTCTCCAAGCGCTTCAAGGTGGAGGAGGTCTGGCCCGAGGAGTTGCTCGCCAAGAAGCCCGAGTATCGTGGCAAGACACTGTACGAGATCCTGTTCCGCAACGGCCGGGTGGACAAGTTCCCCGTCGACGAGATCCAGCCCGGTTTCGACAATGACGAGAGCGTCCACTTCGGCTTCTACGTGCAGAAGGGGCTCTACGAGGAATATCGCCTGTTCGGTCTCGGCAGGGGCCACGATCTGGCGCCTTTTGAGATGTACCACAAGGCGCGCGGGCTGCGCTGGCCGGTGGTCGACGGCAAGGAGACGCTGTGGCGCTTCCGCGAGGGTTTCGATCCCTATGTCGAGAAGGGCGAGGGCATCCGCTTCTACGGCAAGAAGGACGGGCGGGCGGTGATCTTCGCCCTACCCTACGAGCCGCCTGCGGAAGTGCCCGACGAGGAGTTCGATCTCTGGCTGGTCACCGGGCGCGTGCTCGAGCACTGGCATTCGGGTTCGATGACCAGGCGCGTGCCGGAGTTGCACCGGGCTGTGCCCTATGCGGTACTGTTCATGAATCCCGATGATGCCCGCAAGCGCGGTCTGCGCCGCGGTCAGGTGGTGGTCGTCAAGACCCGTCGCGGTGAGGTCGAGACCCGGGTGGAGACCAAGGGGCGCAACCGGCCGCCGGAAGGGGTGGTGTTCTTCCCCTGGTTCGACGAGAGCCAGCTCGTCAACAAGCTCACGCTGGATGCCACCTGTCCGATCTCCAAGGAGACCGACTACAAGAAATGCGCCTGCCGTGTCGAAGCGGTGTGAGGAAGGTGCGGGAGTCCGACGATGGCACCTTTTTCACCCGAGAGGCGGCGGTTCCTCGAGAACGGGGCCAGAGCGGCGGCGGGGGCGGCCTGTGCGGGGCTGGTGATCGGCCTCCTCGGTGAGCGGGCCGAGGCCCTGCCGCCGACCGCGCTGCGTCCCCCGGGAGCGCTGCCGGAGAAGGAGTTTCTCTCCGCCTGCGTGCGCTGCGGATTGTGCGTGCGGGATTGTCCCTACGACACGTTGCGTCTCGCCGACCTTCTCGACGGCCCGGCACCGGGCACGCCCTATTTCGTGGCCCGCGAAGTGGCCTGTGAGATGTGCGAGGACATCCCCTGCCGGGCGGCCTGCCCGACGGGAGCCCTCGATCCGGCGCTCACCGACATCGAGCAGGCACGCATGGGCCTCGCGGTGCTCCTCGACCAGGAAACCTGCCTCAACTGGCAGGGGTTGCGCTGCGATGTCTGCTACCGGGTCTGTCCGCTGCTCGACCGGGCGATCACGCTGGAGATGGTTCCCAATCCGCGCACCGGCGTCCATGCCCTGTTCATTCCCACGGTCCACAGCGAAGCATGCACGGGCTGCGGCAAGTGCGAACGTTCCTGCGTGCTCGAGGAAGCGGCCATCAAGGTGCTTCCGTTGCCGCTCGCCAAGGGGGAACTGGGCGCCCATTACCGCTGGGGGTGGAAGGAAAAGGAGAAGGCGGGCGGTCCGCTGGTCCGCGACATCATCGATCTCCCCGACCGGGCGCCGCCCGGCGCCCTTCCCGACAAGGGGGCATCGCGATGAGCCTGGCTTCTCGCCTGCCCGATCGACCGGGTACCGAAGCGGTGGCCGTCAAGGGCTGGCTCGGCGCCCACAGATGGTTGCTGCTGCGAAGGGCGAGCCAGCTCTTCTTCCTGGCCCTGTTCCTCGCCGGCCCGCTGTTCGGGGTCTGGATCACCAAGGGCACGCTGGCTTCCAGTCTCACCCTCGGGATCCTGCCGCTTTCGGATCCCTTCATCCAGCTCCAGAGTCTGGTCGCCGGGCATCTGCCGATCCTGACGGCGGTGACCGGCGCGTTCCTCGTCCTCGCCGGCTATCTCCTGGTCGGCGGCCGCGTCTATTGCAGTTGGGTATGTCCGATCAATCCCGTCACCGATGCCGCCTTCTGGCTGCATCGTCGCCTGGGGTTCGGCAAGGGCTGGCAGCCCCGACGGGGCACGAGAATCTGGCTGCTGGTTCTGGCACTGCTGGGCTCGGCCGTGACCGGGACGGTGTTCTGGGAATTCGTCAATCCCGTCACGCTGTTCCATCGGGCATTGGTATACGGCCTCGTCGGCGGCTGGTTCGTGGTGCTGGCGATCTTCCTGTTCGATCTTTTCGTCAGCCGGCGCGGTTGGTGCAGCCATCTCTGTCCGGTGGGCGCCTTCTACGGCCAGCTCAACCGTTTCGCCCTGCTCAAGATCAGCGCCAAGGCCCGGGCGGCCTGCGACAACTGCATGGACTGCTTCGCGGTCTGCCCGGAACCGCATGTGATCACACCGGCGCTGCGTGGCACCGAGCCGGACGGAAGCCCGGTCATCCGCCACTTCGACTGCACCAACTGCGCCCGCTGCATCGATGTCTGTGCCAAGGACGTGTTCGCCTTCGCCCTTCGCTCGGACCGCAGCGAGGTTTCCGCGAGACCGCATCTGGCACCGGAAAGCTGAGGAGATTGGCCGTGAAACAGATCCCGCCCCTGCTTCTTGCACTCGCCGTTGCGGCCGCCCTGCCGGTCGTCTCCAAAGCCCAGGAGCTCCAGCCGCTGCGCGGGGAGCTGGCCATCGACGAGCACAACGAGGCGCCGCCCCCGGCGCGGCTGCGTTCGGGGCGCGTCTTCCCGCGCGCCTACCGCCAGCAGCCGCCGCTCATCCCTCACCGCATCACCGGCTACCAGATCGATCTTCGTGTCAACAAATGCCTCTCCTGCCACGACTGGCCCAACAATGTGGAGGAGGGGGCGCCGAAGATCAGCGAGACCCACTACGTCGACCGCAACGGCGTGGCTCTCGACCATGTGGCGCGCACCCGCTGGTTCTGTACCCAGTGCCATGTGCCGCAGACCAACGCCCCGAGCCTGGTCGAGAACGAGTTCAAGAACGCCAAGGATCTCCGCTGACCCGGAAAGGAGCCGACCATGAGCGACGATAGGCCTTCTGCCGCCGCGCCGGCGGATGCGGGGGAAACCGGCGGGAACGCGTCCATCTGGCGCCGTATCTGGCACTTCTTCACGCGGCCGAGCACGCGCTGGGCCGCCGGCACGCTGACCGCGTTCGGCATCGTTCTGGGCATTCTGTTCTGGGGCGGCTTCAACTGGGCGATGGAGCTCACCAACACCGAAAGCTTCTGCATTAGCTGCCACGAGATGGAGTCCAACGTCTATCGCGAGTATCGCAACACCATCCACTATTCGAACCGTTCCGGCGTGCGGGCGATCTGCTCGGACTGTCACGTTCCCAAGGAATGGATCCACAAGGTGGTGCGCAAGGTGAAGGCCTCCAAGGAGCTCTTCTATCATTTCACCGGCGAGATCGACACGGCGAAGAAGTTCGAAGCGAAACGCATGCAGCTCGCGAAAGACGTCTGGTATGCGATGAAAACCACGGATTCGCGGGAGTGTCGCAACTGCCACAACTTCACCTTCATGGATCTCGCCGTGCAGGAGCCACGGGCCGCGGAGCGCCATACCGAGGCGGCCAGGCAGGGCAAGACCTGTATCGACTGCCACCGGGGCATCGCCCACCGGCTGCCCGAAGGCGCTCTGCAGGTGGATCTCGAGCAGCTCGTGCTCGAGCGTGAAGGCGGTGCCGCCACCGTCGCGCGGGAATAGCGAAGTCGGTTCGCCCTCCCGGAAAAGGCCCGCGCTTGCCGGTGCGGGCCTTTTTCGTGCAGATGGGCAGCAGACCAACAGGGAGACCGGCTTGCTCGTCAGCCCGCGCAGCTTTCTGCGGCGTCTGTTCGATGCCGCCATCGCCGCCGCCGACCCGCTCGAGGTCGTGCCGCCGCATCTGCCGGCACCGCCGCGCGGGCGCACGCTGGTGGTCGGCGCCGGCAAGGCCTCGGCCAAGATGGCCGCGGCGGTGGAACGACACTGGCCGGGGCCGCTCGAGGGGCTGGTCGTGACCCGCTACGGCCATGCCGTGCCCTGCCGGCGGATCGAGATCGTCGAGGCGGCCCATCCCGTGCCCGATGCGGCGGGACTCGAGGCCGCCCGTCGCATGCTCGATCTGGTCGGCGGGCTGGGCGAGGAGGATCTGGTGATCGCGCTGATTTCGGGCGGCGGCTCGGCGCTGCTGACCCTGCCGGCGGCGGGGCTGACTCTCGCCGACAAGCAGGCGATCAACCGTGCCCTGCTGCGCTCGGGAGCGACCATTCTGGAGATGAACTGCGTGCGCAAGCATCTCTCGGCGATCAAGGGGGGGCGGCTGGCGGCGGCGGCCTATCCCGCGCGCATGCAGGCGTTGCTGATCTCCGACGTGCCCGGCGACGATCCGGCGGTGATCGCCTCCGGTCCCACGGTCGCCGACCCCACCACCTTCGCCGAGGCCCTGGCCATCCTCGAGAAATACGGCATCCACGAGCCCGAGGCGGTGATCCGTCATCTCCGCGAGGCCCGCGAGGAGACCCCCAAGCCCGGCGATCCCCGCCTGTCCCGCACGGAAAACGTGATCGTGGCGCGGCCGCAGCAGTCCCTGGAGGCGGCGGCGGAATGCGCAAACGAGGAGGGGATCGCACCGCTCCTGCTCGGTGACGCCATCGAGGGGGAGGCCCGGGAGGTGGGGCGGGTGATGGCCGGCATCGCCTGGTCGGTGCTGCGCCACGGCCATCCCCTGCCGGCTCCCTGCGTGCTGCTGTCGGGCGGCGAGACCACGGTGACGGTGCGCGGTCGGGGCCGGGGCGGTCGCAACGTGGAGTTCCTGTTGAGCCTCGCCATCGCCCTCGAAGGGGCGGATCGTGTCTGGGCGGTGGCCGGTGATACCGACGGGGTGGACGGGGCCGAGGAGGTGGCCGGCGCCGTCATCACCCCCGATACCCTGGCACGGGCGGCAGCGGCCGGCATCGATGCCAGGGCCATGCTCGCCGACAATGACGCGCACGGCTTCTTCGAGACATTGGGGGATCGGCTGGTGACCGGGCCGACGCTCACCAACGTCAACGATTTCCGGGCGATCCTGGTTCCCCCGGCAGGGTGAAGCGGTGCTCCATCCGGTGCCGGTAGGTCTCGCCGGAACGCAGGATGGCATTCGGAAAACGAGGGATGTTGGGGGCGTTGGGAAAGTTCTCGGTCTCCAGGCAGAGCCCCGCCCGCGGCCCGATACGGCGGCCCGTGGAAGTGGTGATGTCGAGCTTGAACCCGGTATAGAGCTGGACACCCGGCGGATCCGCCCAGAGCTCCATGCGTCTGCCCGAGACCGGATCCTCGAGCCGGGCCACCCTGCGGAAACCTTCGCCGCGGACCAGGAAGCAATTGTCGTAATCGGCATCGCCGGCGGCATCGATGCGGCGAAGTGCGCGGAAATCGTAGCGGGTGCCCGCGACCTCCAGGATGCGGCCGGTGGGGATGGTATCCGGCCCGGCCTCCAGATAGTGATCGGCCTCGATCTCGAGGAGATGGCCGTCGATGGTTCCCGTTCCGGCGAGGTTCCAGTAGCTGTGATGGGCGAAATTGACCGGGGTGGGGGCATCCGTCTCCGCCTCCATCTCGATCCGCAGGATCGCCTCCTCGGTCAGCCGGTAGGTGCAGCGGGCATGGAGATTGCCGGGAAAGCCCTGATCGCCGTCGGGCGAGAAGATCGAAAACCGCACCGCGCAGCCTTCGGGATCGGTTTCCGCGGCCCATACCCGCCGGGCCAGATTGTCGGGGCCGCCATGCAGCGTGTGGCGGCCCCTTTCGTTGCGCGGCAGCCTGTAGCTGCGCCCGTCGAGGGTGAAGCGACCGCCTTCGATGCGGTTGGCGAAGCGGCCCACCGTGGCGCCGAGATAGGCCTGCTGGGCGGGATATTCCTCGAAGCGTTCGAGGCCGACAACGAGATCGACATCGGTTCCGGCCACCCGCAGCGATCGGAGGGTGGCGCCCCAGCCGAGGATCTCGGCGACCAGCCCGCCGCGCTCCAGGGAGAAGCAGAGCACATCCTCGCCACGGTAGCTGCCGAACAGGGTGCGATGGAGGGGCATGGTCTCAGTCCAGCCGGGGCGGGAACCGCGGCACCGGCGGCTCGTCCCAGCAGCCGTGGACGGTCTGGTCGAAATCGACGATGGCCCCGGTCATCATGCCGCTTTCCGGCGATGCCAGAAAGGCCACCGCACGTGCCACCTCGGCGGGATCGAGGAGACGACCGAAGGGGCGCGCCGCTTCCGCCTTCTCGAGCCAGTCCTCGGGAGCGTCGTGGTAGCGCTTCTGGATGGCGTGCTCTCCCGGCGTGTTCATCCAGCCGATATTGAGACCGTTGACGCGGATACGGTGCGGCAGCAGCGAGAAGGCGATGTTCCGGGTGAGCCCGCCCAGCGCCGTCTTGGATGCCGAGTAGGGCGCCAGAAAGCTCTGGCCGCCATGCCCCGACATGGACAGGATGTTGACGATGCTGCCCTCGATCTTCTCGCGTAGCATGATGCGCACCGCGTCCTGCATGAGAAAGAACGGAGCGCGGACGTTGATCGCGAATATCCGGTCGAAGAGTTCGGGCGAGGTCGAGAGCAGGTTGCCGCGATCGGTGATGGCGGCGGCGTTGACCAGACAATCGACGCGCCCGAAGGCCTCTTCGGTGCGGGCCATGACGGCGCGCACCTGGTCGAGTTCCGCGAGCTCGGCCGGCACGAAGAGGGCATCGGCGCCCAAGGTACGGAGCTCCCCGGCAACCCGCTCGCCACGCTCGCGGTTGCGCCCGCAGACGACGATGCCCGCCACCCCCCGGGCCACGAACAGGCGGGCGATCGCCTCACCGAGCCCCTGCGTGCTGCCCGTCACCACGGCCACCTTGCCGGCGAGGGTCTGGGGTTCGTCCATGATCCGGCCTCCCTTCGGCACCACTCTAGCGCGCCGCGCCGGGCTCTGCCATGGCTGCTTGTGATCGCTGCCGAGACGGGCTAGAGCATGGCCTCGGCCCTTCGCCACTCGGGCGAGGGGGCGGAAATCAGGGAGGTAAAGGAATGAAGCGGCTGTCCCTCGTGGTCGCCGGCGCGATCGCGCTCGCCACAGCGTTCGGTTCGAGCTCGGCGAGTTTCGCCCAGGAAAAGAAGTTCACCATCGCCCTCATCCCCGGGCTGACCACCGACGCCTTCTACATCACCATGCGCAAGGGCGCCCAGCTGGCCGCCGATGCGCTCGGCGTCGAGCTGCTGTTCCAGGGCGGGCCGGACTTCAACCCCACGGTCCAGGTGCCGGTGCTGCAGGCGGTGATCGCCCGTGCCCCGGACGCGA
>JALSRW010000214.1 GCA_026984595.1 Alphaproteobacteria bacterium | reverse complement strand
ATCGCGCCGTTGAAGCAGGCTTTCGACAAGGGCATCCCGGTGATCACCGTGGATACCTTCATCGATGACGGCCAGTATCAGGACGGCGAGGGGCCGGGCGACTTCCCGCTTTCCTATGTCGCCTCCGACAATGTGCTCGGCGGGCGCATGGCGGCGCGGGCGCTCGCCAAGGCCATCGGTGGCAAGGGCAAGGTCTACGTCTCCAACGTCAAGCCGGGGATCTCCACCACCGACCAGCGCGAAGAGGGCTTCAAGCTGGAAATGGAAAAGTATCCCGGAATCGAGGTGCTGGAGACCCAGTTCAACGATGACGATGCCAACAAGGCGGCGGCCCAGCTCCAGGCGGTCTATGCCCGCAACCCCGATCTCAAGGGGGTATTCGGCGCCAATCTGTTCTCCGCCATCGGCGCCGCCGACGGCGTCAAGGCGCTGGGCAAGAGCGGCGAGATCAAGGTGGTGGCTTTCGATGCGCCGCAGCGGATCATCGACGACATCAAATCCGGCCTGATCGACATGGCGATCGCCCAGCATCCGGCCGAGATCGGCTACTACGGCGTGGTCACCGCCTACGCGACGCTGGTCGGCCAGTCGGTACCGGTCAAGATCGGCACCGGGTTCACGGTGATGGACGCCTCCAACATCGACGATCCCGAGATCCGCAAGTTCGTCTACTCCGACTGAGGAGGTGGGCGGAACGGGTGCACCCGTTCCGCCCCCAGCGGACATGGCCGAAGCCCGAACTTCCGAGGCAGCGCACGAACAGGAAGCCGCCGCACGCCATCCCATGCTGGTGTTCGTGGCGGCCGCCTGGCCCTGGCTGTTCCTGGTGCTGCTGCTGGTCTTCTTCGAGAGCTGGGCGCGCCTGGCTTACGGCGTCTCGTTCGTCTTCAACGGCTTCAACGCCCAGAGCATCGCCCTTTTCGCCGCCGCCCCGCTGCTGCTGGGACTGGGCCAGACCTTCGTGATCATCGCCGGCGGTATCGATCTCTCGGTGGGTTTCGTGATGGGGCTGGCAGCGGTGATCATGGCCCGGGTGATGCAGAGCCTGACCCCGATCGATCCGGGGCTGGCGCTCGCACTGGGCATCACCGTCGCCTTCCTGGTCGGCCTGGTCCCCGGATGGATCAACGGCACGCTGGTTTCCCGGCTGCGCGTGCCGGCTTTCATCGGCACCCTCGGCATGTACGGGGTGGCCCGCGGTACCGGCTTTCTGGCGGCCGGCGGCACCACCGTCCCGGTCAACAATCCCTGGCTGTTCGAGATGGGCAACGGCAAGCTCCTGGGCGTGCCGATCCCGGTGCTGATCACCATCCTCGTGGTGATCGCCATGCATTACCTCCTCTCGCAGACCCGCTTCGGCCAGCATACCTACGCGCTGGGTGGCAATCGCGCGGCCGCCGTGCGCGCCGGCATCAATGTCCGTCGCCACACCCTGCTGCTGTACATGATCTCGGCCGGCTGTGCGGGCATCGCCGGGCTCCTCTACACCGCCCGTTTCTCCGCCGGCGCCGCCCAGGCGGGCGAGCCGCTGCTCCTCGATTCCATCGCCGCGGTGGTGATCGGCGGGGCTTCGCTGTTCGGCGGTTCCGGAACCATCATCGGCACGGTGATCGGGGCGCTCATCATCGCCATCATCCAGTACGGGCTGGTGTTCATCGATGTCGAGCCGTTCTGGCAGTTCGTGGCCGTCGGCATCGTCATCATCGTCTCGGTGCTCATCGACCAGTCGCGCGAGCGGCTCACCGGGGAGATCAAGGATGAAGGCTGAAGCGCCGCTCCTCCGATGCCGGGGGTTAGGCAAGCGTTTCGGCGGGGTGCGGGCGCTCGAGGGTGTCGGCTTCGAGCTCGATCGCGGAGAGGTGCTGGCGCTCGCCGGCGACAACGGCGCCGGCAAATCGACCCTGATCAAGATCATCTCCGGCGTCTACCGGCCCGACGAGGGGGAGATCCTCTACGATGGCGTGCCCCTGCATTTCGACAATCCGCGGGCGGCGCGGGATGCCGGTATCGAGACCATCTATCAGGATCTCGCGCTGGCCGACAATCTCGACGTCGGCGCCAACGTCTTCCTCGGTCGCGAGCCCGAGGCCCGCTTTCTGGGACTGCTGCCGCGCATCGACCGCAAGCGCATGCGGGCGGCCGCGCACCAGGTGCTGGAGACCCTGGAGATCGACATCCCCCCCAGCAAGCTCACCGAGCCCGTGCGCAACCTCTCGGGCGGGCAGCGCCAGGCGGTGGCCATCGGTCGCGCCATCTTCTGGAAGGCACGCCTTCTGATCATGGACGAGCCCACCGCCGCCCTCGGCGTTCCCGAACAGCGCAAGGTGCGCGAACTGGTGCATCGGCTCCGGCAGCAGGGAGTGGCGATCATCTTCATCAGCCACAATCTCCAGGACATCCTGGCGGTGGCCGACCGCATCCTGGTTCTCAGGCGCGGTCGCAAAGTGGGCGAGCTGTCGCGTGCCGAAGCTACCGGCGACGAGATCGTGCGGCTGATGGTCGGCGGGTGACAGCCGCCGCGCCCTTTTCTCTCTCAACCCCGGAGGGTATATATCTCGCGTGGTTCCACCATCGGGAGGGGAATCGCGCATGCATTCCTGCCAGTCCGCTCGTCCGCTCGTCTTCGTCCTGCTCCTTGTCGCCGCCTTGGCGGTCCTGCCGGCATCCGTTCGTGGCGGTGCAAAACCGGACGCCGGAGAAGACGTTCCGGGGAGCGGGGACCATCCCGCCCTGGGGCGCATTCCCGGATCGCGCATCGTCGTTTTCGAGCGGAGCGACTTCGATGTCCTGCGCTTTCCCCTCGCCAACGAGGGCCGTCGCATCACCAAGGTCGGCGAGGCGAGTGGCGAAGCCTGGCGGATCGACTATCGGCTGCCCGCGGATTCGAGCGCGGTGAAGGCGGTGGCGGTCTACGAGAGACGCCTCGAAGGGCTGGGGTTCACGCTGCTGTATCGCTGCGACCGGCAGAACTACAGTTTCTATCGCTATCTTCTCAGGAAAACGGGGGAACCGGCGTGGGGCAAGAACGTGAGCGAGGTCCATTGCCGGGTCATGCGGGGAGAACTCGAGGGGCGGCCGACGGTGGTCGCTGTCTATGGATATGCACTCGGGCGCCGCGAGCCGCGCGAAACGCATCTGCGTCTCAACCTCGTATCCAAGGCGGCGTTGGACGAAACCCTGGAGGTGGTGACCGCGGAAAAATTGGCGGAAGAGATGGGGGCGAACGGGCGGGTCGCACTCTACGGCATTCTCTTCGATCACGACAGTGACCGCCTGAAAGCGGAATCCCGGGAAACCATCGCCGAGATCGCGCGGTTTCTCGAAGCCTCGCCGGATGTGCGGGTCTATGTCGTCGGCCACACCGACAACACCGGCGCCTATGAATACAATGTGAAACTCTCCGAACGGAGAGCGGCTGCGGTGGTGCGGGCCCTGGTGAAGGATCACGGCATCGCCGCCGACCGGCTGAAGGCGGTGGGGGTCGGTCCCGTGGCTCCGGTGGCCTCCAACGCTGAGGAGGAGGGCCGCAGCAAGAACCGTCGCGTGGAACTGGTGGAGCGCTGAAGGGGAGCCTAGCCCGTCATCTGCTGCGGCAGCCAGGTGATGAGCTCCGGGAAAGCCAGAAACAGGCCCACGGTCACCACATCGGCGACGAAGAAGGGACCGATGCCGCGGAACACGTCGCTCACCGGGATGTCCGGGCGGACGCCCGAAACCACGAAGCAGTTGAGGCCGATGGGCGGGGTGATCAGGCAGATCTCGGCCATCTTGACGACGATGATGCCGAACCAGATCGAATCGTAGCCCAGCGCCATCACCGCCGGATAGACGATCGGCAATGTCAGCAGCAGCATGCCGATGGCATCCATGAACATGCCCAGCACGGCATAGGCCAGCAGGATGCAGATCATGATCAGCACCGGCGGCAGCGGCAGCGACACCACCCATTCGGTGAAAGCCTCGGGCAGCCCGGCGAAGCCCAGGAAGCGGACGAACAGGAGCACGCCCCAGATCAGCGAGAAGATCATCACCGTGAGCTTGGCGGTCTCCATCAGCGCTTCCCGCAGGGTGCCCCAGCGCATGCCGCGCTGCAGCGCCAGCACGAAGACTACGAAGGCGCCCAGCGCCCCGGCCTCGGTGGGGGTCGCCCAACCGCCGTAGATGGCGGTGAAGATGATGATCACCACCAGCACGATGGGCATGGTGCCGGGCAGCGAGCGGAAACGGTCGCTCCAGGTGAAGCCGCGGATGGGACGCCCCAGCTCGGGTCTGAGGGCGCACTGGCCGATGATCAGCAGCGCATAGATGATCGCCGAGACCACTCCCGGAACGAATCCGGCGAGCAGCAGCCGGCCCACCGACTCCTCGACGATGATCGCATAGATGACGAGGATGGCGCTGGGCGGAATGAGCGAGGCGAGCGTGCCGCCGGCGGCCACGACGCCGGCCGCCAGACGCCGATCGTAACCCGATTTGAGCATGTCGGGGATGGCCACCCGCGCGAACACCGCGGCGGTGGCCGTACTGGCGCCGGAGACGGCGGCGAAGCCCGCGGTTGCGAAGACCGTGGCCACGGCGAGGCCACCCGGTACCCAGCCGAACCATTTGCGGGCGGCGTCGAAGATCGCCTCCGTGATGCCGGCATGGAAGGCGAGAAAGCCGATGAGGATGAACATCGGCAGTACGCTCAGCGTGTAGGTGGTGGCCTTGGAATGGGGTATGGTGCCGGCGATTCCCGCCCCGGCATTCCAGCCGATCAGGGCCACCAGCCCGAGCAGGCCGACCACCGCCGCGGCGATGTACACGCGGACCCCGAGAAAGACGAGTGCGAGCAGGGCGAAGACGCCGATCAGCCCGATCGTCTGGCTGTCCAGCTCAGGCATGATCGGTCCTCTCGACCCGGGCCTCTTCCTCGCCGACCACTTCCTTGATCTCCTGGCGTACGATCTCCTCCATGCCGGCGATCATCGGCACCGCCACCGGCTGCGCCTCGGGCCTGAGGAACAGCCGCAGATAGCCCAGGAAATGGACCAGCAGCCGCAGCCACAGGAGCCCGAAGGAGACCGGAACGACCAGCTTGGAGGGCCAGATCGGATATTCGGCATCGATGGTCGAATCGCCGAACTCGTAGGCCCGCAGGAAATGCGTGAAACCGTAGTAGACGAGCACGGCGATCAGGAACATGGCCACCAGTGTCCCGAAGATCTCGGCGAACCAGCGGAAGCGGCCGTGGATGCGGGCGAGGAACAGGTCCATGCGCACATGGCCCCCCAGGCGTTCGCACCAGGCGATCCCCAGAAAGGCGAAGGCGGCCATGCTGATCTCGATGAGATCGATATAGCCGAACACCGGCATGTTGAGGATCTTGCGGCCGAGCACCTGGGCCACGCCGATCAGCATCAGCCCGAAGATGAACAGCGCCGCGATCAGATTGAAGGCACGCTCGACGGGCGCGAGCAACCGGTCCAGCCGGGCGACGAACCGACCGAAGCCGTCGCCCGGCGTCCCGTTGCCGTCGCGCATCACGCGCGCGAAGGCAGTGCGCGAGAGGCTGGCCTCACTGGCCCTTGACCTCGGCCGCGATCTCGAAGATCCGGTCGATCAGCGCCTGCCCGTCGAACTTGTCCTTGTTGGCGGCCACCCATTCGTCCCACACCGGCTTGCCGGCCACCTTGCGGAACTCCTCGATCTGCTCGTCGGAGTAGACGACCTTTTCGAGCTTGGCCTCGAAGATCGGCAGGTTCTTCTCGTCGGCTTCCTGGTAGACCTCGACCTGCCGGTCCATGACCGGGCCCTTGGCGTCCTCGAGGAGCTGCTTGTACTGCTCGGGCAGTGCGGCGTAGGCGTCCTTGTTGATCACCACCGGACATTCCGAGGTGCCGGGCGACATGTTGGCGGTGAACCAGTCCGAGACCTCGTGGATCTTGTAGGCGGCGTGGGCGTAGGTGAAGGGGAAGGAGACGGCGTCGATGGTGCCGCGCTCGATCGAGGTGTAGACCTCGGTGGCCGGCATCGAAGTGGGAATGGCGCCGAGCTTTTCCATCGCCTTGCCGATGCCGCCGCCGGCCCGCACCCGCATGCCCTTCCAGTCCTCGAGCTCCCTGGGCGGTTTGCCTTTGCCCAGGAACTCGTACTGCGGCAGGAGAGTGGACACATAGAACATCGCGTTCCAGCGATCGAGATCGGCCTTCAGCGCCGGCTCCTGGGGCAGCCGGGTGCGTACGGCCTTGGAGACCTCCCAGTCGCCGAGCGGCAGGAACGGCATGGTATAGACCATCCAGGCGGGATTCTTGCCGGGATGGTAGAAGTTGCAGAAGAAGGCCATCTCGAAGGCGCCGAGCTTGATGCCGTCGAGATTCTCGCGCGATTTGGACAGCGCGCCGCCGTAATAGAGCTTGATCTTCCAGTTGCCGTCCGTCTTCTCCGAGACGATCTCGGACAGTTTCTCGATCCCTTCGGTGAAGGCGCGCCGTTTGCCCCACACCGAAACCTTCCACTCCAGCTTCGGTCCCTCGACCTCGGCCGCCCGCGCCCCGCCCGGGACGACGCCGAGCACGCCGGCCGCGCCGATGGCGACGGAAAGGGAAAACACCGACCATTTCTTGTGCACGTTCTGGCCCCCCTCTGACTTCGGACATCGCTCGCGCGACCGTTCCCCCCGACGGTCACGGCCGCAACCTGCCAATCCTGCACGAAAACTTCAAGCTCGACGACCGGTCCGGTGCGTACCCCCGTCCCGCCCGCCGGCCGCCATGCGAGCCTTTTCCGGCGGCTGCGACATCGTGCTATAGGCGGTGCCATGCGGAACCGGAACCCGGAGCGGCCCACCGAACGGCGCCTCGAGCGCTATCGCGAGGCCGATCGCTGGCCGGTCGAGGAATGTCTCGCGGCCATGCTGGAAAACCAGGGGCATGCCCTGGCCGCGGTGCGTCAGGCCCTGCCCCGTCTCGCACATGCGGCGACGGCGGCGAGCGCCCGACTGCGCTCCGGCAGCGGGCGCATCGTCTATACCGGCGCCGGTTCCTCGGGTCGCATCGCGGTGCAGGACGGGGTCGAGCTCTGGCCCACCTTCTCCTGGCCGCGCGAACGGGTGGCCTTCCTGCTGGCCGGCGGCGAGGCCGCCCTCCTGCGTTCCATCGAGGGCGCCGAGGACGACGCAGACGCCGGCCGCCGGCAGGTTGCGGGCCTGGCTCTGGCGGTGGAGGATGTGCACATCGCGGTCGCCGCCTCGGGCACCACCCCCTTCGTCCTCGCCGCCCAAGGCGAGGCGCGGCGGCGCGGCGCGCTCACCATCGCCCTGGCCGGCAATCCGGGCAGCCCGCTGCTGGAGACGGCGGAGATCCCGGTGCTGCTGGAGACCGGTCCGGAATTCCTGGCCGGCTCGACGCGGATGTGTGCGGGCACCGCCCAGAAGATCGCCCTCAACCTGCTCTCCACCCAGATCATGATCTGTCTCGGGCGGGTCTACGAGGGGCGAATGGTGGCGCTGGTGCCGGCCAACGCCAAGCTCGAGGAGCGGGCGCGTCGGATGGTCGCCGAACTCACCGGCACGGAGCCGCGGGTGGCTGCTGCTGCGCTCGAGCGGGCCGGCGGCGATGTGCGGCGGGC
>JALSRW010000213.1 GCA_026984595.1 Alphaproteobacteria bacterium | reverse complement strand
GCTGCTCGGCTCGGCCTATGCGGTCATCGGCATCCTTTACCTGATGGGGCGTCTGGGGCCGCTGATGCGCGCGTTCGGCCCCAGTCTCGCTTACGCCCGGGGGCGGCGCGGTGCGGTCACCCTGGGCCTGATCTTCGGGCTCAACATTCCCGCCTGCGCAGCACCGCTCATCTTCGCGCTTCTGGGCATGGCCGCGGCCGGCGGCGCCAGCGGTGCGGCGGTGGTCGACGGTTTCGTCTCGCTCGGGCTGTTCGGGCTCGCCCTGTCGCTGCCGCTGGCCTTGGCGGTCGCCTGGCGACCGCTCCGCAACGGTCTCGACCGGATCGCCGCCTTCTCGCGCCGGATGCCGGTGGTCGCCGGGCTGGTGCTGGTGGCGCTCGGAGTCTGGTCCATCTGGCTCGGCTTCTTTCTCGACCTCGAGAAGTGGGTGTGACGCTACGGGGAACCATCGGCCGGGCCGACGATCCTCGCCGCAGAGGGTTCCACGGAGGAACGGAGTATGACAGCAGCCGATGCGGCTCCCGGTACCGGGGCACGGAACCTCCAGCTCAAGATCGGCGGGATGAGCTGTTCCTTCTGCACCGGGGCCATCGCCCGGGCCCTTTCCCGCCAGCGCGGCGTCGTCGAGGTCCATGTCTCGCTGGCCCATGAGGAAGCGCTGATCCGCTACCGGCCGGAAGAGATCGAGCCCGGGGAGATCGCCCGGATCTTGCGCTCGCTCGGCTATCTGGTGCGCGACCCGCACAAGGTGGCGGCCTTCGAGGAAGAGGCCGAGCTGCATCGGCGCGAACGCCGCGACCTCTTCAGCGCGGCCTGCTTCGCCCTGCTGCTGGTGGCGGCGATGGCGGGCATGTGGCTCGGTCTGTGGCCGATGCGGCCATGGCAGGCCTGGGTCGCCTGGGCGATCGCCAGCTATGTGTTCTTCTGGAATGGCAGACGCATCATCCGCATGGCCTGGGGCGCCGCCCGGCGCGGCATCACCAATCAGCACCTGCTGCTGGCCATCGGTGCGATCGGCGGCTACCTCGGCGGTCTCCTCGGTACCTCGCTGCCGGTCTTCGGATGGCAGGGCTTCGCCGGATTTCCGCCGATCGACTTCTTCGCCGTGGTGGTCTTCCTGACCACCTACCACCTGCTTTCCGGCTACGTTTCGCTGCTGGTACGCACCAAGGCCTCACAAAGCGTGCAGCGCCTGCTCGCCCTCCAGCCCGAAACCGCCACCGTGCTGCGCGACGGCGGCGAACGCGAGGTGCCGATCGAGGAGGTGGTGGTCGGCGATCTGGTGCGGGTGAGGCCGGGCGAACGGCTGCCAGTCGACGGCATCGTCGAGGCGGGCAGATCGGCGGTCGACCAGGCGCTGGTGACCGGCGAGCCGATGCCCGAGGAAAAGGTGCCCGGCGCCGAGGTGATCGGCGGCAGCGTGAGCCTTTCGGGCATGCTCACCATACGGGTGACGCGAACCGGCGAACAGAGCTTCCTGCGGCAGGTGGCGCGCCACGTCGAGGAAGCCAAGGCCATGAAGCCGGGCATCATCGTTCTCGTCGACCGCGTGCTGCGCTTTTACGTTCCCGCCATTCTCGGGGTCGCCGGGCTGGCGTTCCTGTTCTGGAGCCTGGCTCCGATCGCGGGCGGAGGGCCGGGCTGGGTGCGGGCCATCTATGCCGGCGTCACCGTGCTGGTGATGGGCTATCCCTGTGCGCTCGGCATGGCGACGCCGCTGGCCCTGGTGCGCGGCGGCGGTGCGGCTGCGGAACGGGGGATCCTGATCCGTTCCGGTGAGGCCTTCCAGCTCCTGAAGGACATCACCCATGTGGCGTTCGACAAGACCGGGACGCTGACCGAGGGACGGCCCCGGCTGGTGGCGGTCGAGCCGGCCCCGGGCTTCGACGAGGCGACCGTGCTCGCGTTTGCCGCGGCTGCCGAGATCGCGTCCGAACACCCGCTCGCCGGAGCGGTGAGGCAAGCGGCGGAGGAAAAGGGCATTGCGCTCCCTCCGGCGACCGCGTTCGAGGCCTTTTCCGGCAGAGGGGTGACGGCTCGGGTCGACGGGCGGTCCGTTCTTCTCGGGACTTCGCGGCTGCTGGCGGAGAAGGACGTGGCCTGTGACGCGCTGGCGCCTCGCCTGGAGGAGCACGAGGACCGTGCCCGTACGGTCGTACTGCTGGCGGTCGACGGCCGTCTCGCCGGGCTGCTGGCCTTCGCCGATACCGTCAAGGAGGATGCCCGGCGGGCCGTCGCCGCCCTCCGCGATATGGGCATCGCTGCGGTGCTGCTGACCGGCGACAATCGCCGCACGGCCGAGGCGGTGGCCGCCGAGGTCGGCATCTCCCGGGTCCATGCCGGGCTCCTGCCGCAGGACAAGGTGGAGCGGGTGCGCCGGCTGCAGGCGGGGGGCGCCCGGGTCGCGATGGTCGGCGACGGCATCAACGACGCCCCCGCTCTCATGCAGGCGCATGTGGGCATGGCCATCGGTGCCGGCACCGACATCGCCATCGAGGCCGCCGATGTGGTGCTGGTCGGCCGGAGATTGTTGGCCGTGCCCGAAGCGGTGGCGATCGGCGGCGCCAGTTACCGCAAGACCGTGGAAAACCTCTGGCTCGCCTTTCTCTTCAACGGTGTCGGCGTACCGCTCGCGGCCACCGGCGTCCTGCACCCGGCCTGGGCGATGGCGGCGATGGTGGCGAGCGTGTCCGCGGTGCTGGCCAATTCCTTCGGTGGCCGGCTGACAGCAGCAGAGCGGATGCCGCGTCCAGAGCCGGAAGACGGCCCCTCTAGTGCCGCCGAGCTGCTGCTGGAAGTGGAGGGCATGCATTGTCGGGGCTGTGCCGCGACCATCGAGGCTGCCCTGCGGACCCGGGGCGGGGTGCTCGAGGCCCGCGCCGATCACGCGTGCGGGACGGTGCGTCTGCGTCACGATCCGGCCCGGATTTCCGCCGCTGAGATCTGCGACCAACTCGCCCGGATCGGCTACCGGGCGCAGCCGGGATCGGGCCGCCCGCGGACTTGACGGCACCGCCGAGGGTCTTTCTGCTGCCCCTGTCGCGGCGACAGGGGAAGGGAAGTGCTGGGCAGGCTGCGGGCGAAGCTGCGCGAACTCTATTTCGGAGCCGGTCCCGGAGCGGCCGCTTTCCACATCCTGTTGCTGGTCTTCGATCTGGTCACCATTCTCTTTTTCCTGGTGGTGACCTTCACCGGCACCGAGCCGTGGATCCTGCGTCTCGAATTCGCCCTCGGCCTGATTCTGCTGGTC
>JALSRW010000212.1 GCA_026984595.1 Alphaproteobacteria bacterium | reverse complement strand
CGGGGTCTTGCAGCCGCTCCTGGTGCGCCCCGCCACCGGCTCCGGCGGCGGTTTCGAGATCGTCGCCGGCGAACGCCGCTGGCGGGCCGCCCAGAAGGCCGGGATCTTCGAACTGCCGGTGGTGGTGCGCGAACTCGAAGACCGCCAGGTGGTGCAGTTCGCCCTGGTCGAGAACCTCCAGCGCGAGGATCTCAACCCGCTCGAGGAGGCCGAGGCCTATCGCCGGCTGGTGGAGGAGTTCGGCCATACCCAGGAGGAGGTGGCCCGGGTGGTGGGGCGCAGCCGCAGCCATGTGGCCAACACCCTGCGCCTGCTCACCCTGCCGCCGGTGATCCGCGGCCTGCTCCGCAGCGGCCGGCTCAGCGCCGGCCATGCCCGGGCCCTGCTGGGTGCCGCCGATCCCGCGGCGCTGGCCGAGATCGTGGTGTCCCGCGGCCTCAATGTGCGGCGCACCGAGGAGCTGGCGCGCAGCGCCCACAAACCGGCATCGCGGCGATCGCCGCTGCCCCCGGATCCCGACGTCCGGACCGCGGAGGAGGACTTCAGCCGCCTTCTGGGGCTGCGGGTGACGATCCGGCCGCAGGGGCGCGGTGGCCGGCTGGTGATCCGCTATTCCGACCCCGAACAGCTCGAAGCGCTGCGGCGGCGTCTCGCCGGATAGTAGAAATCGGTGGATAACCTCTAGGGGTTGTGCCATTTGCGGTTGACAGCCCACAGATGTTGTGAGGAGATGCCGCCGGGGTGATGCAAGGAAGGAACGCGCTTCCACACCGCCCCCCGGGGTCCCACCATCTCCTCCCGGGATGGACCGAGGGCGGTGTGAAGGCGAATCCCGCTGCCCGGCGCGCAAAGACGCAGCTCCACGATAACGGGTCGCTGCCCGGCCCGAGAAACGGAAAGGCCGCCCTTCGGGGCGGCCTTTTGCGTCACCCGCCGTGGCCTCGGGCGGCCCCGGCGCCGTAGAGCGCCTCGAAACGTTCGCGATAGCGCCGATGGACGAGATGACGGCGGATCTTGAGAGTCGGCGTCAGCAACCCTTCGGCGATGGTGAACATCTCTGCCAGAATGTCGAAGCGGCGCACCCGTTCGGTGGCCGCGAGCCGCTCGTTGGCCCGCTCCACGGCGGCGGCGATGGCCGCCCGGAACTTCCCGTCGCCGGCGAGCAGGGCGGGCTCCTCGGGAAGGCCGTGGGCGCGGGCGAAACCGCGGACGAATTCGGGATCGGGTACGATCAGGGCCACCAGATAGGGGCGTCTGTCGCCATAGACCGCCGCCTGGGCGATCTCCGGCTGGAAGGCCAGCACCCCTTCGACCTTCTGCGGAGAGATGTTCTCGCCGCCGGAATTGACGATGATGTCCTTCTTGCGGTCGGTGATCCGGAGATAGCCGTCCGCGTCGAAGGTGCCGACATCGCCGGTATGCAGCCAGCCCTCGCGTATCGTGCGGGCGGTGGCGGTCTCGTCCTTCCAGTACCCCTTCATGACGATCGGGCCGCGCACCAGGATCTCGCCATCCTCGGCCAGCCGCACCTCGACCCCTTCGAGCGGCGGCCCCACGGTGTCGATCTTGCAGCGTCCCGGCGGGTTGCAGGCGATCACCGGGCTGGCCTCGGTCTGGCCGTAGCCCTGCAGAAGCGGCAGGCCGAGGGCGACGAAGAAGATCCCGACATCGTAGTTGAGCGGAGCGCCGCCCGAAACCAGCGCCTTCAGGCGCCCGCCGAAGCGGGCCGCCACCTTGCGCCGCACCAGCACATCCAGGAGCCGGTCGAAGGCGGCATCGACGGGGCCGAGGCGGCCCCGCTCGTAGCGCTCGCGGCCGAGGCGGATCGCCGTCTCGAAGAGGCGCAGCCCGACGCCGCCCCGGCGGCGGAGCTGACGGTCGATGCGCTGGCGCATCACCTCGAACAGGCGCGGCACGCAGGTGAGGATGGTGGGGCGTGCCTCCAGCAGATTGGAAGCCAGGGATTCGATGCCTTCCGCATAGTAGATCTGGGCGCCGATGGCGATCGGAAACCAGAGACCGGCGGTATGTTCGTAGGCGTGGGAAAGCGGCAGGAAGGACAGGAACACCTCGTGCTCGAGCCCGATCTGCTCCAGGAGCCGTACTGCCCCCTGCACATCCGCCAGGATGTTGCCATGGGTCAGCATCACCCCCTTGGGGTGGCCGCTGGTGCCCGAAGTGTAGATGAAGCAGGCGACATCCCCCCGCGTCAGCCGATCGGTGTAATCCACCGGGGGATGGACGTCCGGCGCCGCCGCCACCTGCTGCCATACCGCCGCGGTCAACCCTTCCGGCGGGCCGTCCACCGGCGGTTCCATGAACAGACCGCTGCGCACCGCCGGCGCCTCGGCGAGCGCCGGGAGCAGCGCCTTCTGCAGCTCCCGGGTCGAGCAGATTACGGCCTTGGCCTCGCTGTGGTTGAGGATATAGGCATGGTCGGCGGCGGTGTTGGTGGTGTAGGCGGGCACGGTGACGGCGCCGGCACGCAGGATCGCCAGATCGGCGATGCACCATTCGGGGCGGTTTTCGGAGACCAGCACCACGCGGTCGCCCGGGGCCACCCCCCGGGCCGCGAGCCAGGCGGCGATCGCCCGGCTCTCCTCCTCCACCCGCGGCCAGTTCCAGGGCCGCCAGGCGCCCTCCGCCTTGGCCCAGAGAAAGGGCGTGTCGCCCCGCCTTCGCCGGGAATCACGAAAGGCGGCGAGCAGGCTGGCGGCGGCAGTCGTCATGGGCGAGGCTCCGGTGCGGATGCCGGGACGGGGCGGCCGTGCCTGGCTGTGGATCGTCGCCCCCGCCGCCATATATCCGAGCAGCGTACAGAGGAGAAGCATCGATGCCGGAGTTGCCGACTGCCACCGCCGAGCCGGTGGGTTCCGCCGAGACCACCCGCGAGGCTCCCGAATGGGATCTGAGCGACCTCTACAGCGGCCCCGACGCACCCGAGATCACCGCCGATCTGGACGCCGCCGCGGCCGAGGCGGAGGCGCTGCAGCGCGACTTCGAGGGGCGTCTCGCGGAACTTCCCGGAGACCGGCTGGCCGAGCTGGTGCGCCGCTACGAAGCGGTCGAGGAGCGGCTCGGCAAGGTCTTCTCCTATGCCCAGCTCCTGTTCGCCACCCGCCGCGAGGACGAGACGGTGGGCCGCTTCTATCAGGGGGTGCGCGAGCGGGTCACCGAGATCTCCACCCGTCTGCTGTTCGTCACCCTCGAGCTCAACCGCATCGAGGACGAGCCGCTCGAGGCGCGGTTCG
>JALSRW010000211.1 GCA_026984595.1 Alphaproteobacteria bacterium | reverse complement strand
CTGCTCGGCAGCGACGACACGCAGACCCGCTTCTTCGCCTTCTCCGTGGGCCGGGAGGAGACGACGGACGCCGGCAGGAATGCCGCCTTCGCCCTGCCCTTCGACGAGCAGAGCACGGCCTTCCGCGCCGAGCGCACGAAGCGCGGCGGCGGCGGTCTCGCCTGGCGTCTGTCGCCGCGCACCACCCTCGCCATCGCCTTTGCCCGCAACGGGGAAAGCCTCGAGGAAAGCCGCGACGGTGTCGACCGGCGGGCCAACGTGCTGTCCGACGGGTTCGGTCTCGAGCTGCGAACCGCAAGGGGCGGCCTGCAGTTCCGCACCCATGCGCTGTGGACCCGCGACAGCCACGAACAGCGTTTCTACGACAACGCCTTCGGCGAAAGCGGTCGGGCGCTGGCCGAAGGCACGAGCTGGTCCATCGGCCAGAGCATCTCCCTGCCGCGCCGCCTGCCCTTCGGCCTGCTCACCCCGTGGGGCGACATCACCCTCAGGCGCCAGAGCATCGAGGGCTACAGCATCGCCGATCCCTATCTCGGAGAGGTCCGCTTCGGCGAGGCGCAGGCCTACGAATCGCTGGCCAGCATCGGCCTCTCGCTGGACAGCGATCCGGTGATGCTGAAGGAGGGCGGCGCGCTGCGCTTCGGCGCATCGCTGGGGTATACCCGCAGTCTCACCCAACAGGACTGGCGGGTCCGGATCACCGAGGGGTTGACCAGCCGCGAGGAGACCATCCCCCGCAGCCCGACCGGAAGGCTCGAGGCGGGGGCCGAGATGCGGCTCGAGCTCGGCGATGCGCTGGCCCTCTCGGCGACCTATAGCGCCAGCCACGATGCCGTCGCCGGCACCGATCACTATCTGTTCGCTTCGCTGCGTTACGCCTTCTAGCCCTCCCTCGGCCCGCCGCACCCAAACCGCACTGCCGTCCGGGGACGTGCGGGCTCGGGCCGGAGGGATCGCCGCGCCGCTCCGGCACGTTTCGCCCCACCACCGGCGCCGGGCCCGGGTCAGTGCGCAGTATCGCCCGCCGGGGGTTCGGCAGCGTCCGGGGTCTTCCGGCCCGCCGGCGTCTCGGCACCGAAAGGCACCCGCTCCGGCGTCTCGGCGTCGGCCGCCGTGGCGTCGGCCTTTCCGCTGCGGGCGGTACCGGCACCCTCGCCGGCGTGCAGCAGTACGATGGAAATGCGCCGGTTGCGTGGGTCCCGTGGATCCTCGGTGATGAACGGTTCGGTATCCGCCTTGCCGACCACCTCGGCGATCCGCTGCGGTGCGAGCCCGAGCCGGACCAGCTCTTCGCGGGTGGCGTTGGCGCGATCGGTGGACAGCTTCCAGTTATCGTATCCCGAGCCGGCGGTGAAAGGCGTGGCGTCGGTATGGCCGCGGATCGAGATCTTGTTGGGCAACCCTTCGATGGCCTGTGCCACCAGCCGTAGCAGTTTCCGCGTATGGGGATACATGCGTGCCCCGCCCGCCGGGAACATCGCCGAATGTTCCCGATCGATGAGTTGGATGCGGAGCCCTTCCGGGGTCTCGTCGATGACGAGCTGATCCTTGTATTTCTCGAGTTCGGGAGTGGCGGTGATGGTGTTCAGGATGGCCTCCTTGGCCCGCTCGAAACCCAGTCGCTCCCGACGTGCCCGTTCCGCTGCGAGCAGAGGATCTTCCTCGCCCTCGCCATCCTCCGCCGCACCCTCGGCGCGGCCCAGATCCAGCTCGAAGCTGGGTGGCTTCTCGCTGTCCGTGGTCGGCACCGTCATCGACATGTCGAAGGGGCTGATCGGGGCCTGGGAGACCGAACGGTCCGGGGTCACGGTGATGCCGTCGAGCAGTCCGCCGCTGCCGCCCGGCGTGCCCACATTGAGATCCGACTCGCTGAAATAGCGGGACAGCCCCTCGAGCGTCGCCTTGTTGGCGGAGCTGATCAGCCACAGCAGCAGGAAGAAGGCCATCATCGCCGTCACGAAGTCGGCATAGGCCACCTTCCAGGCACCGCCGTGATGCCCGTGCCCCCCCTCCTCGATGACCTTGCGGATGACGATCGGCTGGTCGTTGCCGGCCATGACGCTCACGCCGCCAGCGGATCGGAGGGCAGGCTGTTGAGATGCTCGTCCATCTCCTGGAAGCTGGGCTGCACCTCACTGGGAACGTTCCCCCGGGCGAGCTCGACCGCGACCGGTGCCGAATGGCCCTGCAGATAGGCCACCAGGGCATCGCGGATGATGGTGTAGAACTGCCCGTCCTGCTCGTGGATCTGGTTGAGGCGGGCGGCCATCGGTCCGATGAAGCCGTAGGCCATGAACACCCCGAGGAAGGTACCGACCAGGGCGCCGCCGATCATCTCTCCGAGCACCTCCACCGGCTCGTTGATCGAGGCCATGGTCTTGATCACCCCGAGCACGGCGGCGACGATGCCGAGTGCCGGGATGCCGTCGGCCATGTTCTGCAGCGCGGCCGCCCGGGCATGGGCCTCGGCATGATGCTTCTTGAGCTGGCGCTGCATGCAATCCTCGACCTGATAGGGATCGTCCATGCTCATGGTCATCATGCGCAGGGTATCGGCGATGAAGTCGAGGGCGAAATGGTCGTGCTGGATCTTGGGGAACTTGCCGAACAGGCTGCTCTCGTGCGGCTTGTCGACATGTGGCTCGAGTGCCAGCACCCCACGCGTCTTCAACAGCTTGACGATCATGAACATCAGCGACAGCAGGTCGCGATAATCTTCCTTCTTCCACTTCGGACCGGAGAAGATCAGCTTCATGTCGGCAAGGGTACCCTTCAGCACGCTGCCGCCGTTGGCGATCATGAACGCTCCGACCGCCGCCCCGCCGATGGTCATCAGCTCGAAGGGGGCCGCCTTGATGACCACGCCGAGCTTGCCGCCGGCCAGCACGAAGCCGCCGAACACCATGACGAAGACGACGACGATCCCGATGATTGCCAGCATGAACCGCTCCGGTGTTCCGGACGGCTCACTGCTTACAGCCCCGATCTTACGGAAAGGTTAATGGGCCGCCCGCGACACTCCGCTCAGCCCGCCGCCCGATACCGCACCAGACGCGCTTTCTCGCGCTGCCAGTCCCGCTCCTTGATGGCCGCCCGCTTGTCGTGCAGCTTCTTGCCCCGGGCCAGGCCGAGCTCGACCTTCACCCTGCCCTTGGGGGTGAAATAGAGGGCCAGCGGTATCAGGGTCATGCCCTTGCGCCGCACGGCACCGATCAGCCTCTCGATTTCCCGCTTGTGGAGCAGCAGCTTACGGGGCCGTTTCGGTTCGTGGTTGAAGCGGTTCGCGGGGCCGTATTCGGGAATATTGCAGTTGAACAGATAGAGCTCGCCCTGCATCTCGCCGGCATGTGCCTCGGCGATGTTGGCCCGCCCCTGGCGCAGGGATTTGACCTCGGTTCCGATCAGCACCAGGCCGGCCTCGATCCGCTCCTCGATGTGATAATCGTGAAAGGCGCGCCGGTTCTGGGCGACAATGCGGCGACCGTTCCCCTTGGCGTGCATCACCCGTTCAGGCGAGCAGACCGAGGCCGCGCAGCGCCCGGTCCACCGCCGCCCGGGTCGATTCGCCCACCGGCACCAGCGGCAGCCGCAGCTCGGGAGAACAGCGGCCCAGCGCGGACAACGCGTATTTGACCGGTGCCGGGCTGGTCTCCAGGAACAGCGCCCGATGCAGCGGTAGCAGGCGCCGGTGCAGGGCCAGCGCCTCGGCCGCATCGCCCCGCCGCCAGGCCTCGTGGACGGCGGCGCAGAGACCGGGGGCGACATTCGCGGTTACCGAGATACAGCCCGCCCCGCCATGGGCCAGAAACGCCAGGGTGTTGGCGTCCTCGCCGGTGAGCTGGCAGAAATCCTCGCCGCACATCTCGCGGGTCACCAGCGGGCGGACGATGTCGCCGGTGGCATCCTTGACGCCGACGATGTTCGGCAACTCGGCCAGCCGCGCCATGGTCTCGGGACCCATGTCGACGACGCTGCGACCGGGAATGTTGTAGATGATGATCGGCAGATCCACGGCATCGTGAATCGCCCGATAATGGGCGTACAGCCCTTCCTGGGTAGGCTTGTTGTAATAGGGGGTGACGATCAGCGCGGCATCGGCACCCGCCTCCTTGGCATGACGGGTCAAACGGATCGCCTCGGCGGTGGAGTTGGAGCCGGTGCCGGCGATGACCGGGCGCCGGCCGGCCACTGCCGCCACGCAGAGCTCGATCACCCGCTCGTGTTCCTCGTGAGAAAGGGTCGGACTCTCGCCGGTGGTCCCGACCGGCACGAAGCCATGGGTCCCCTCGGCAATGTGCCATTCAATCAGGGCGCGAAAAGCCTCGATGTCGATCGCACCATTGCGGAACGGCGTGATCAGCGCCACAATCGAGCCGTGGAACGCCATGTTTCGACCTGCGCTCTTCATCCGATGTTAACCAACCGGCAGCATAGAGGGAGGGAGACGCAGCAGCAAGCGCGGCCCGACGGCCGCCAGCCGGAGGCGGCGAGCCCATGACCCAGAGCTCCCTGCGGCACCCCGGCAGGATCCGCACGACCCTGCTCGCGATGGCGGCATTGCTCTTCGCGGGCCTGCCGCAGACCGCTTCCGCCGCCCGCGACGAAAGCTTCCGCAAGGCGGTGGGTGCGGTACGCACCGGCGACTGGCCGCGGGTGGCGCGCCTGGCCCGCGAGCTTCGTGATCCCGTTCTGCGCGCCTATCTGGAATGGCGCGATCTGCGGGCAAACGGCGAGGATCGGCCGCTCGCCGCGCTGCAACGCTTTCTCGACCGCCATCCCCACTGGCCGGGCACCGATCGGCTGCGGCGACGGGCCGAGCAACGCATCGACACCGGCACCGATCCGGACCGGGTGATCGCCTATTTCGATCGGCACCCGCCGCTGACGGCACGTGGCCGGCTGCTGCTGGCGCGCGCCCTGATGCGGCGCGATCGAAGCCGTGAAGCGAAAGCGCTGGTACGCAGGGCATGGCCGGAGGCGCGGCTCGCCGCCGGCGAGGAGACGGTCCTGCGGGCGACCTTCGCCGCCTGGCTCGATCCCGCCCTCGAGGCCGCCCGCCTCGATCGCCTCCTGTGGCGGGGCGAGCTCGCTGCCGCCCGGCGCATGCTCGGGCGGGTGGACACGGCCCGCCGTCGCCTGGCCGCGGCGCGCATCGCTCTCCAGGCGACACGGCCGGGCGTCGACCGCTACATCGCACGGGTGCCGAAGCATCTCCTGGACGATCCGGGGCTGCGCTTCGATCGCCTGCAGTGGCGGGCCCGCAAGGGCAGGCGCGCGGGAGTTCGGGAGATCCTGCTGCGGCCGCCGGCGCGGCTGGTCGAACCCGCGCGCTGGTGGCGGTTGCGCCGGGCCGAGATCCGCCGCCTGCTGGAGGCCGGTGACGGCCGCCGCGCCTGGGCGCTCGCCCGCAGCCATCGCCAGCAACGCGGAATTGCCTATGCCGAAGCGGAATGGCTGGCAGGATGGCTCGCTCTGCGCTTCGCCGGACGACCGGGGGAGGCCTTGCGGCGGTTCGAGAAGCTCCATGCGGCGGTGACCACCCCGGTCAGTCGGGCGCGCGCCGCCTACTGGGCGGGACGGGCGGCCGCCGCCCTCGGTCGCCGCCGGGCCGCCCATGCCTGGTTCGACCGGGCGCGGGCCTTTCCCACCACCTTCTACGGCCAGCGCGCGGGCGAGGAACTCGGGCTGGAGCCACGCCTCGAGATCCCACCGCTGCCCGAAGCCCCGCCTGCGCTGCGCCGCCGCTTCGAGGCCGACAGCCGGGTACGGGTGGTGCGCGCCCTGTGCGACGCCCAGGCCGGCGATCTCGCCCGCCCCTTCATCGAGCGGCTCGCCTTCGCGGTGGGCGAGCGAGCGGAAGCCACACTGCTGCTGCGTCTCGCACGTCGTTGCCAGCGCCCCGAACTGTTCGTGCTGGCCGCCAAGCGCCTGGTCCGCCGCGGGCTGGTGGATCGGCTCTACACCTTCCCGCTGCCCCGTTTCCGGGACGCCGTGATCCCCCGCGATGGGACCGCCGATCCGGCCCTGCTGCTGGCCATGGCCCGCCAGGAAAGCCATTTCGAGCTCGCCGCCCGCAGCCGCGCGGGCGCACGCGGGCTGCTGCAGTTCATGCCGGCGACCGCCCGTCCGCTCGCGGCCACCGAAGGGCTGCCCTTCAGTTTCCAGCGGCTCCTGGGCGATCCCGGTTACCAGTTCGACCTCGCCACCTCCTATCTCGAACGGCTGGGCAGCCGCTTCCTCGGCCATCCGGCGCTGATGATCGCCGCCTACAATGCCGGCCCGTCCCGGGTCCAGAGCTGGCTCGCGCGCTACGGCAGGCCCCGGGCCACGGATTCGCACCGCCTCGTCGACTGGGTCGAACGGCTGCCCTTCGCCGAGACCCGAAATTACGTCCAGAGGGTCCTCGAAGGGCGGTTCGTCTACCGCCAGCTCCTGGCCCGGCGGGGCCTTCCCCGGGATTTGCGGATTCCGGTGGCCGCAGGCAGAATGGCCCTGCCCCTGCCCCGCCAGCGACCGGAGAGGCGCTCGTGACCGTAACCTTCGACCCGTCCGACATCCGGGCATGCGTGTTCGACGCCTACGGCACGCTGCTCGACTTCGCCTCGGCGGTGGCCGCCGAGAAGGCGGTGCTCGGCGACAAGGCGGATGCGCTCAATGCACTGTGGCGCACCAAGCAGCTCGAATACACCTGGCTGCGGGCACTGATGCAGCGCCATGCCGATTTCCGCAGGGTCACCGGCGAGGCCCTCGACTACAGTCTCGAGGCCCTGGGTATCGAGGATACCGGATTGCGCGGACGTCTGCTCGCGGCCTACGACCGCCTCGCCCCCTATCCCGAAGTACCCGCAACCCTGGAGACACTCGCCGCGCACGGCATGCGCCTCGCCATCCTCTCCAACGGCACGCCGGAGATGCTGGAAGCCGGCGTCGCCTCCGCCGGCCTCGGCGGCTGGCTGGAGGCCGTGCTGTCGGTGGAGGAGGTGGGAGTCTTCAAGCCCGCCCCGGAGGTCTACATGCTGGCCACCCGCCGGCTCGGGCTGGCGGCGCGGGAGATCGCCTTTCTCTCGTCCAACGCCTGGGACGCGCACGGGGCGGCGAGCTTCGGTTTCGTGAGCATCCGGGTCAATCGCGGCGGCGCGCCGCGCGAGCGCCTGCCGGGCGAACTCGCGGCCGAAATCCGCACCCTCGCCGAACTGCCGGCGCTGCTCGGAAAGGGGACGTGACGGCGCCCGGGATGCAGCCTGCGGAGAGCGCGGGCGGCGCGCCCCTTCCGGGTTTCGGCGATGTGCTGGCGGCCGCGCGCCGGCTGCAGGGGATCACCCGGGTCACGCCGCTCCTGGAGCATGAACGGCTCAACGATCGCGTGGGCGGCCGGCTGCTGATCAAGGCCGAGCCGCTGCAGCATACCGGCTCCTTCAAGTTCCGCGGCGCGTACCATGCACTGGCCGCCCGTCGGCCGAAGACGGTCGTCGCCTTCTCCTCCGGCAATCATGCCCAGGGCGTGGCCCGCGCCGCCAGCCTGCTGGGTGTCTCGGCAGTGATCGTGATGCCGGCCGATGCCCCGGCCATCAAGCGCGCCGCCACCGAGGCCTGGGGTGCCGAGGTGGTTCTCTACGACCGCGATCACGAGGTGCGCGAGGAGATCGGCGCCCGCCTCGCCGCCGAGCGCGGCGCCACCCTGATCCGTCCCTACGACGATCCCTTCGTGGTGGCCGGTCAGGGCACGGTCGGGCTGGAGATCGTCGGCCAGAGCCTGGCCATGGGCATCGAGCCCGATGCGGCACTGTTTCCCTGCGGCGGCGGCGGGCTGGTGAGCGGCGGTGCTCTCGCCCTGACCCACTGCTTTCCCGGCATTGCGGTCCACAGCGTCGAGCCCGAGGGTTTCGACGATACCGCACGTTCGCTGCGTGCCGGCGCGCGCTGCAGCAACCCGCCCGGCGGTGAGAGCTTCTGCGATGCGCTGCTGGCCCCGACTCCCGGCGAGCTCACCTTCGCCCTCAACCGGCGCCTGCTCGCCGGCGGTCTCGCGGTCTCCGATGCCGAGGTGGCGGAGGCCATGCGCGCCGCCTTCGAGACCCTCAAGATCGTGATCGAACCGGGGGGAGCGGTGGCCTTGGCGGCGGCTCTCGCCGGGCGCATCGACTGTCGGGAACGTGTCACCGTCGTGGTGCTGTCCGGGGGAAATGTCGATCCTGCGCGCTTCGCCGCCGTTCTCCAGGGGCGGCTGCCCTAGACCGAGCGGACCCGGTCGGCGGTCCGCGGAGCCGTCTCGCGGACGGGCAGGGTGAAGCAGATCGCGGCGCCGCCGAGCTTGGCCTCCTCGCACCAGATGCGACCGTCGAAATGCTGGACGATCTCGCGGCAGATGGCGAGGCCGAGGCCGGTCCCGTGGGGCTTGTCCTTCATCGAGCCGCCGATCTGGCGGAACTTCTCGAACATCGCCTCGCGCATGGCAGGCGGCACGCCGGGGCCATTGTCCTCCACCCGCACCAGGAACTCGTTGCCGAGGCCGCGCAGCTCGACATGGATGCGGCCGCCCTCGGCGGGGACGAACTTGGCGGCGTTGGACAGCAGGTTGAGCATCACCTGGGTGATACGGTCCCCGTCACAGCGCACCGGTGCCCGCCGCACCCCGAACTTGGCGATCACCGAGATGCCGCGCTCGCGCATCAGCCCCTGCGAGGTGCCCACCGCATCCTCGATGATGCGCCGCAGATCGTGATCGTCCACCTCCCATTCCATGCGACCCGACTCGATCTTGGAGAGATCGAGCACATCGTCGATGAGCCGCGTCAGCCGCTGGGATTCGCGGGCGATGATCTCGACGAACTGCCGCTGCTGCTCTGCCGGCAATCCGGGATTGTCGAGCAGGATCTCGGAGAAGGAACGGATCGAAGTGAGCGGGGTGCGGAGCTCGTGGCTGACGGTGGCGATGAAATCGTCCTTGAGCTGATCGAGCTGACGCAAGCGCTCGTTGGCCCGCCGCAACTCGTCGGTGAGGGTCTCGAGCTCGCGGGATTTCTGCTTGAGCTTCTGGCTGTATTCGATGGCCTGGGAGGTCTCGTCGAGGATCTGCAGCAGCGCGTCGGGTCCGATCACTTCGCCGCGCACGATCGAGGCCACCATCAACCTCGCCGAGGTGGCGCCGATGGCACGGGCGAGCTGCCGTTCCGCGAGCTGGACCAGCTCGGCATCGGCGCGGTCGCCGGCCCTGAGCGATTGGCCGCGCCTGAGCGCCTCGCGGGCGAAGATCCGCACCGCCCGTTCGCGGCCCAGAAAGCGCACGAGGAGATCCTGCAGCGCCGCCACCCGGGTCTCGCCACGCCACAACCGGGTCGAGCTCTGGCGCTGCTCGACATCGACGAAGAGGATGGCTTGCAAGCGGCCGAGATCACTCGGGCGGGTGGCCAGCGAGCCGACCACCATCAGCAGGGTGTTGACGCCGAGGCTCCACAGCACGGCATGGGTGACGGGGGTCAGACCCTCGAGGCCGAACAGTGCCTGCGGACGCAGCAGGGCGATCCCGAACAGCCCCTCCTCGAGGATCGCCGGGTCGAGCCAGCCGGCGAACACCAGGGCCGGGAGGATCAGGGTGTAGAACCAGACCGCGAAGCCGCTCACGAGCCCCAGCAGCGCACCGACGAGCCCGGCCTCGCGCCAGAACAGGCCCAACAGGATGAGCGGTGCGAGCTGGGCGATGGCGGCGAAGGAGATGAGGCCGATGGAGACCAGCTCGATGCGTTCCGCGACCAGCCGGAAGAAGGCATAGCCGGCCAGCAGCAGGAGGAAGATGGCGGCGCGGCGGATGGCCAGCACCAGCTTCGAGAGATCGTGCCGCTGCCCCAGACGCAGCCGTTCGATCCTGAGCAGCGCGGGCATCACCAGATCGTTGGAGATCATGGTGGAGATGGCGATGGTGGCGACGATGACCATGGCGGTGGCCGCCGACAGGCCACCGATATAGGCGATCAGGGCGAAGGTATGGCTGCCGGCCGCCAGCGGCAGCTCCAGCATCAGCGTGTCGCCACCGCGGCCGAGCACCACCCCGGCCATGGCCACCGGCAGTACGAACAGGTTGATCGCCAGAAGATAGAGGGGGAACATCCAGGTGGCGGTACGCAGATGGTCCTTGTCGACATTTTCGATCACCGTCACCTGGAACTGCCGTGGCAGGGCGAGAAAGGCGAGGCCCGCCAGCAAGGTGTAGGTGACCCAATCGACGTAGGTGAGGCCGGTGGCCGCCATGGTCAGCAACGCCCCGCGGCCGGCCGCCTCGAGACGCCCCAGAATGTCGCCGATGCCATCGAACATGCCATAGGTCACGAACAGGCCGACGGCGAGAAAGGCGGCGAGCTTGACCAGGCTTTCGAAGGCGACGGCCAGCACCATGCCCTCGTGATGCTCGGTGGCATCGATGTGGCGGGTGCCGAAGAGGATGCTGAAGACGGCGAGCACCAGGGCCACGATCAACGCCGGCTCGGGCACCGGTCCGCCGCCCTGCCCGGCCAGGGAGGCGGCGAAAATCGTGTCGAGGCTGTTGGCCACCGCCTTGAGCTGGAGCGAGATGTAGGGGATCGTGCCGAGCAACGCGACCAGGGTGACGAGCCCGCCCAGGAGACTGCTCTTGCCGTAGCGGGCGGCGATGAAATCGGCGATCGAGGTGATCCCGTAGGCCTTGGCGATGGTCAGGATCTTGCCGTGCAGAATGGGAAACAATACGGCCACCACGGTAGGGCCCAGATAGATCGGCAGAAAGGCCACGCCCGCCTCGGCGGCGAGACCGACGCTGCCGAAGAAGGTCCAGGCACTGCAGTAGACGGCCAGGCTCAACGTGTAGATGAGCGGGCTGCCGATCAACGTATGGTCGCGGGCGGCGCTGCGATCACCGTAATTGGCGATGCCGAACAGCAGCCCCAGATAGAGCAGGGATGCCAGCAGTGCGACCAGGGTAGCGATCACCGACCTCGTTCCCCGCGTCGCAACACGAGCGCCGCCGCCACCGCGATGACCAGCGCCCAGGCCAGGAACATATAGACGACCACCGCAGCGGGCAGGCAGCAGCGGGCCAACGCCTCGACCACCGCCAGCGCCGGATAGCCGAATGCGAAACCGGCGAGCAGCGCCAGCACCAGCAGCATGCGCGTGCGACGACTATCCATCGCCGCCCGCCCATCGCCACCGCGCGGTGCCGATCCGCGTCATCCTTCTCGCCGCAGCGTCGAACCCCTCGGCCACCATCCCCTCCCGTTTCGGCGAACGCGGGAGAGCAAAAACGCGTCTCGCAACCGCAGTATGGCCTTCCCGGCAGCCGTTTGGAAGCGGGCCGCGAGCCCGCCGGACCGCGGCCCGGGCGAAGCCGCCTCAGTCTTCTCCCAGCATGGCCTTGACCCGGGCCACCAGCTCGCGGGTGGAGAAGGGCTTGGTGACATAGGCATCGGCGCCGAGGGCGAGGCCACGTTGGCGTTCGCTGTCACGACCACGGGCGGTGAGCATCACCACCTTGGTGGCCCGGCCGCGGGGGTCGGCCCGCAATCGCTCACAGACCTCGAATCCGTCCATCTCCGGCATCATCACATCCAGCAGCAGCACATCCGGCGGCTGCCGCGCGATCGCCGCCAGCGCCTCCTGGCCGTTGCGCGCTACCTCGACCTCGAAGCCCGCCTTCTTCATCAGAAACTCCAGCGACAGAACGATGTTGGGTTCGTCGTCCACCACCAGAACACGCCTAGCCATCGGCCGTCTCCTCGTCTGGCTCCGATCGGGCCTCGGGGATTTCCGGGAATTACCAACTCGGCCCGGCGGGAGACAACCGTTTCCTGCACGGTTCCCGCACCGGCTGCTTGACACCGGACCCGGGTACGGCGGCTAGCCTCCCCCATCGACGGCAACGGTGACACCGATTGTTCGGGGAGAGGCGGCATGCGGTTCCCTGTCTCGAAAGCGGGGCTCCTTCTGATCCTTCTTGGAGCATTCCATGCGGTCGCCCCTTTGCGGGCCCAGGACATGCAGTCCATGCAGCGACCGATGACGATGGAGACGCCGGAGAATGCGCCGGTGATCCCGCCGGTCACCGGCTACAGCGAGGGCGAACGCATCCTGTTCCTGCACACCGAGACCTCGGATCCGGGCATCGCCCGGATCCTCACCGAGATGATGGGCTCGCCGGTGCTGGTGGTGCCGGCGCTGGCCGACACTCCCGAGGCACTCCTAGCCCGGGTCCATGTGTTCGAAAACGGGCTCCAGCCCGAGGGAGCGCGCGGCCCGCTCGGCTTCCAGCCCGACATCTTCGATCATCCGCCCGGAAGCGAGGGCTATCGCCCCCTCAGGAAAATCGTACTGGTGCGCTGGGTGGAGCCGGAAAAGGCGCGGCTGCTCCGCAGCATGGAGGAGCTCGAAAGGGCGATCGAGGCGGGGGAGATCACCGCGAAGGAGACGGGCGTGGTCGTCAACATGCCGTTTCTGACCTGGCCCGGCGGCCAGCGCTGACACCCCGCGACGGACGCCCTCGCCGCCCCGGCCGCCGGCGTCGGTCCGCAGCTCCGTCTCCTCGGAAACCCACCGCGATACGAGGCGGCCAGAGGCGGCCGGATCGCGCCGACGGAGAAGGTGGCGTGCCTCGCCTTTGACATATTCTCGCATTCCGATATGTTGAATGCGGTGCGATGCGTGCCCTGGTCGCCACAAGACGGAAACAGAATCGATGCGAAGCCGTCTCGGCCGGGCGGTTGTTTCGTTGGCTTTGCTGGTCGGCACAGCCGCAGTCGCCGAACCGGACCGGAAGGCGGGAAGCTGGCACGAGGTCTCCCTGCCGGCCGAGATCGGGCCGGTGCGCCCCGGGAACGGCGACCAGACGTTCGCAATCGTCGCTCGCGAGGCCTTGGAGGAGCCGCGTCTCGGCCGGCGCCTGCTGGTCGGACGCCTGCCGGCGGGTGCTTCCCTCCGCCTGCGCGCGGACGGCACCGCCCTCTTCACCTATGCCGGTCTCCTCGGCGGGCGGTTGCGCAATTCCTGGCTCACCCCGGTCGACGATCCCGACGAGATCGATCTCCTGGATCCGGCGAACGCGGCGGCAGTTCCGGGACTGCTCGAAGAGGCCCGCCGGGACGGTCTGAACGCACTGTTGCACGTCCGGGAAGCCGGTGCCGTACTGTGGAGCGGGGATCTGGTCTGGCGGTTCGATTTCCGCCGGCAGGTCCGATCCCTGCGTCTCGCCGCCGCCGACGGCAGTGCCGCCACCCGCGTCGGCGATCTCGGCAGCGGGCTGGAGATCGCCTTTTCCGCCGACGGCGCTCGCTGGCACACCGTCTGGCGCTCGCCGGAGCCGAGCGACGAAACGAGAGTAGCGGCCGAACTCCCGGCCTCTCTGCGCGGCGCCAGCGAAATCTGGCTGCGGCTGCGCAGCCCCGAGGGCGCGCTCCGGGAACTCCGTGTCTCGGCCGAACTCACGGCCGAGGATCTGCTGCCCGTTCTGCAGGAGCGCGACGCCGTTGCCCTGCGCAGCGCCGGCGGCTCGACGAAGCGTGCGATCCTGTTCGGGGACGTTCGCCGGGTGCAGGCCGATGCCGACGATGCCGTTCTCCGCTTCCCGGAATCCACCCCCCGCGTGAGCGAGCGGGAGAATCGAATCCGGGTGCTGTTTCCCAACCGCACCGGGATCGAGCTCGCCCGCAACGCCGGCGGCGGCGTCACCGGCATCCGCAGGATCTTCGTCGGGAACCGGATGCTTGTGGAAGCCCTGCCGCGAGCGCTCGACGGCGGGGCGATGGCCCTCGAAATCCTGGAGCCGGGCGAGGTAGGCGGTGTACGTGACTGGAAGGCCTATCTGCGCGAGCGCGAGGCCCGGGACACGGCCTGGCCGCGACGCGGGGGCCGCGTGCTGCGCATCCGGCCGCTTTCCGCCTATCGCTATCTCGGTGCCGAGGTCGCCGGCAGCGAGGTGGTGCTGCGTTTCGCCGGGGCGCGGGAGGAACGTCTCGCCCTCGCCCTCGCCTCCCTCACCGAGGAACTCGACGGAAGGCGCCATCGCGGCCTCGCCTGGCAGCTCCGGACCGCCGGCATCGCCGGTGCCGTCGGCCTGCGGGCGGTGGAGGCGGCGGTGGCGGAGGCCGGTGCCTGGAACTTCCAGCAGCTCTGGGGGCGCTGGATCGAGCGGCGGACCGATTTCGAAACCCTCTTCGCCCTGCCGCGAAGCTGGTATTTCGCCGACAGCCAGCCGTTCCACTTTCAGGCCGGACCGCAAGGCACGCGGATCGCGACTTTCGACCGGGCGGTGGCGGCACGCGTGGCGGTGGAAGAGGAGGCGGGACGCCTGCGCATCGAAGCGAGCATTCCACTCGCCGCCGGCGAAGACGGCACACGTCTGACCCCTTGGCGGCTCTGGCTCTCGGATCCGACACCGGTGGCCGACAAATGGGCCGCCCTCGACCGCTGGACCGCGCTCTACGATACGCTCGCCGCGGGTTGGCGCGAGGATCTCGGGCTCGGGCGCAGTGAAGTCCGCCCCATGTTGTGGCACAGTCATGGTTTCGAGCCGCGGGCGGCGGGAGCCGCCGGACCGGACTATTTCGCCGAACTCGCCGGCGAGGCGCTGGATGTCGCCGAGGCCCATGCCTTCCCGCGTTTCCTGATCGACGGCCCCTGGGAAAGCGACTGGGGACACGAGGAGACGGAGTATCTGCCGGGCAGCGGCAGCTTCGGCTCCGCCAACGCCCCCTGGCGGCTGGTGCCCGAACCCGTGCTCGGCGGGCGCGACGGGCTGCGGCGGCTGGCCGGAGCGGCGCGGAAACGGGGCATCGACCTCCTTCTCTGGACCACCCCGGGCCATCTTTCCAACTCCTCACCGCTCCTCGTCGAGCATCCCGACTGGCTGCGCTGGCGCATCGACGGCCGACCGGAGGATGCCGACTA
>JALSRW010000210.1 GCA_026984595.1 Alphaproteobacteria bacterium | reverse complement strand
CATGGCGCTCGTCCTGGTGCTCGATCTGCTGCCGCAGAAAGGAGGTATCCCCGCCGATGTGCCGTGGCTGCGGCCGGCCTCGGGGTTCGCCATCGGCGTTCTCGCGGCGCTCGCCCGAAGGCGGGATCCGCTCTGGCTGCGGGCAGTGCTGGTCGTCGTGCTGATGGCCGCGATCGAACTCGCCCAAATCTTCGGACCCGGCATCGGTCTCGACGATCTCGCGGATTTCGGCCGCGGTGCAGCGGGGGCACTCACCGGGCTGAGCACTGCCGCCCTCGCGCTGCGCCTCCTCCGCCGGCACTTCTGACTGCCGGGGACGGGCCGGCGGCGCCGCCGGCCCGTCCCCGTTTCCGATGCCCTCGTCAGCCGGCGGCGGCCACCGCCCGCTTGGCCATCACCTTGATCAGATGGGCGCGGTAATCGGCGCTGGCATGGATGTCCGCGTTGAGCCCCTCGGCGTCGATCGCCACACCATCGACGGCCGCGGGGGCGAAATCGGCGGAGAGGGCGTTCTCGAGATCGGTGGCCCGGAACACGCAGGGGCCGGCCCCGGTGACCGCCACGCGCACGCCGCCCGCGGTCTTGGCCACGAACACTCCGACCACCGCGTAGCGCGAGGCCGGATTGGGGAACTTGGCGTAGGCCGCCTTCTCCGGTCGTGGGAAATGCACCGAGGTGACGATCTCGTCCTCCTCGAGCGCGGTCTCGAACATGCCGGTGAAGAAATCCTCGGCAGCGATCTCGCGCTTGCTGGTGCGCACCGTGGCCCCGAGCCCGACCAGCCCGGCCGGGTAATCGGCGGCCGGATCGTTGTTGCTGATCGAGCCGCCCAGCGTCCCGCGATTGCGGACCTGCGGGTCACCGATGGACTCGGCGAGATCGGCGAGGGCCGGGATGACGCGCCGCACCAGCTCGGAACCGGCCACCTCGGCATGGGGGGTCATCGCGCCGATGGTCAGACCCCCATCTTCTTCGCGGATGCCCCCGAGCTCGCCGATACCCGAAAGATCGACGAGATCGCTGGGCTGGGCGAGGCGCTGCTTGAGGGTCGGGATGAAGGTCTGCCCCCCGGCCAGGAGCTTCGCATCCTCGTTGGCCGCCAGGAGCTGCGCCGCTTCGGCGAGCGTCCGGGGCCGGTGATAGTTGAAGTTGTACATCTCTGCTCCCCTCGTCTTCTATTCCGCCGCCTGCGGCATCGCCGAGGCCTGGATCGCCCGCCAGATCTTCTCCGGCGTCGCCGGCATCTCGACCCGCTGGCCGATGGCGTTGGTGAGGGCGTTGATGACCGCTGCCGGGGCACCGATCGCACCGGCCTCGCCGCAGCCCTTGACGCCCATCGAATTGCTCTGGGAAGGGGTGCCGGGCGAGGTGTGGACCTCGAAGCTCGGCAGATTGTCCGCCCGCGGCATGCAGTAGTCCATGTAGGAACCGGTCAGGAGCTGGCCGCTCTCGTCGTAGACCGCCCCCTCGAGCAGGGCCTGGCCGATGCCCTGGGCGAGCCCGCCATGGACCTGTCCTTCCACCACCATCGGATTGATCACCCGGCCGAAATCGTCCACCGCCACGAATTTCTCGAAGGAAACCGCGCCGGTTTCCGGGTCCACCTCCAGCTCACAGACGTAGGTACCCGCCGGATAGGTGAAGTTGGGCGGATCGAAGAAGGCGCTCTCGTCCATGCCCGGCTCGACGCCTTCGGGATAGCTCGCCGGCACGTATGCGGTGAAGATCACTTCCTGGATGGTCTTCTGCTTGTCCGTGCCCTTGACCCGGAACACCCCCGCCTCGAACTCGATATCGGCCTCCGAGGCCTCCAGCAGATGGGCCGCGATCTTGGTACCCTTGGCGATGATCTTGTCGCAGGCCTTCATGATCGCCTCGCCGCCCACCGCCAGCGAACGCGAGCCGTAGGTGCCCATGCCGATCGGCGTGCTGGCGGTATCGCCGTGGATCACCTCGACATCCTCGTAGGGCACACCGAGCCGCTCGGCGACGAGCTGGCTGAAGGTGGTCTCGTGGCCCTGGCCGTGGCTGTGTGCGCCGGTCAGCACCTGTACCTTGCCGGTATGGGTGCAACGGATCCGGGCACTCTCCCAGAGGCCGACGCCGGCGCCCAGCGAGATGGCCACCTGCGAGGGGGCGATGCCGCAGGCCTCGATATAGCAGGAGAGGCCGATGCCGCGGAGCTTGCCGCGCTTGGCCGCCTCCGCCTTCCTCGCCGCGAACCCTTTGTAATCGGCGAGCTCCAGAGCACGGTCGAGGGTCGCCTCGTAGTCGCCCGTATCGTAGGTCAGGGCCACCGGCGTCTGGTAGGGGAAGGCATCCTTGGGGATGAAGTTGCGACGCCGGATCTCGGCCGGATCCATGCCCAGCTCGCGGGCCGCCTTGTCGACCAGGGTCTCCAGCAGGAAGGAAGCTTCCGGCCGTCCGGCACCGCGGTAGGCATCCACCGGCGTGGTGTTGGTGTAGTAGGCCTTGACATTGGCGTAGATGGCCGGCGTCCGGTACTGGCCGGCCAGCAGGGTGGCATAGAGATAGGTGGGGATGGACGAACTGAAGGTACTCATGTAGGCGCCGAGATTGGCCTTGGTGGATACCCGCAGCGCCAGGAAATTGCCGTCCCCGTCGAGAGCCAGCTCGGCCCTGGTTACATGGTCGCGACCATGGGCGTCGCAGAGAAACGCCTCGGAGCGCTCCTCGCGCCATTTCACCGGCCGCCCGCCGATCTTCTTCGAGGCCCAGGTGACCACGCATTCCTCGTTGTACACGAAGATCTTGGAGCCGAAGCCGCCGCCCACGTCGGGGGCCACTACCCGCAGCTTGTGCTCCGGCGCGAGGCCGATGAAGGCGGACATCACCAGCCGGTGTACATGGGGGTTCTGGCTGGTGAGATAGAGGGTGAACTCCTCGGTGCCGGTATCGTAGCTGCCGATCGCCGCCCGCGGTTCGAGCGCGTTGGGAACGAGCCGGTTCTGGATGTGCTCCTGGCTCACCACATGGGCGGCCTCGGCGAAGGCCGCATCGACCGCCTGTGCATCGCCGAGCTCCCAGTCGTAGATCAGATTGTTGGGCACATCGTCGTGCACCAGCGGCCCGTCGTGCGCGGCATCCACGGAAGCCACCGCCGGCAGCTCCTCGTAATCGACCTCCAGCGCCTCGGCGCCGTCCCTGGCCTGCTGCAGGGTCTCGGCGATGACCACCGCCACCGGATCGCCGACGTAGCGGACGCGGTCCACGGCCAGCACCGGATGGGGCGCCGCCTTCAT
>JALSRW010000209.1 GCA_026984595.1 Alphaproteobacteria bacterium | reverse complement strand
CAGCAGATCTTCCACTTGTCGTACTTGTCCTCGTCGGAGACCGACCAATAGACCTTGATGTCGCAGGTGGTGCCGTCCGGCGGGCAGAAATGGCCGGCCTGATCGCCGGCACCGAGGATGTAGAAAGATCGGCCGACCGCCGCGACGGATCCCGAAAACAGCACGGCCATCACTGCCAGCACCGCCATTGTCGGTACGAGTCGCATCCCGTTTCTCCCTGTTCCGCGCGCGGCACAGGCTAGAGCCCGATCCTCCCGACTGCCGTGTGAGAACCCACGCCTGCGGCGTTCGGTCCTCCTCGGCAGGAGCCGGGACATGCTTCTCGGCGTCCTCCCTGATACCTATCCCGTCGGCGGAGGCATGTACCGCCATCCGCACACTCACCGAGCCCGTCCCGCCGGGCGCCATGCTGGCCTCCACCGCCGGAGTGATCCAGCCCCCGGCCGATCCGGTCGCGGAGGCGCGCGGCCCGGCCGAGGCCCGTGGGAGCGAACGCGAGGGAGCGCCGCTGGCGGCCATCGAGGAGGGCGGCGCAGCATAGGCGATCGATGTCCGCGGAGCCGAGGCACCGGGGATCGCAACCGCGATCCCCACCGGCCGGCACTGCCTGAGCTGCCCCGGCAGCAAGGACGCTCCCGAGACCATGCGCGCCGTTCGCACCCGCTAGCCGATGGATGCCGCGACCGGCTTCGAGCTCGGGGAACTGCGCGGCGCCTCCAGCTTCGTCCGACCGCAGGACGGAGCGGAACGGCGCGACAGCGTCAGGAGGCACAGGCCCGCGGACGACGCACCAACCCCCAGCCGAATACCGGATCGCGGCCCGGCGGACCGAGATCCCGGGCCCGCAGCGCGAGCTCGGTTTCGAGCCCCGCCGGCGAGCGCGGCCGGCCGTCGGCCAGGAGCAGGGCGGCGGCGGCAGTGACGAAGGGGGTGGCGTAGGAGGTGCCGGAGAGGGCCGGCGTACCCTCGCCGGTCACCAGCCCCACCCCCGGCGCGGCGAAGGCGATGTAGGGGCCGCGATTGGCCCGGGGATAGGGTTGCAGCTCGCGGTCGACGGCGGTTACCGCGATCACCCCGGGATATGCCGCGGGATAGGCCGGCTCCGCCCAGGGACCGCCATTGCCGGCCGCCGCCACCAGCACGAAGCCCCTGGCCAGCACCCGTTCGACGGCGAGGCGCAGCACCGCGTTGTCGGGTCCGGCAAGCGACAGGTTGATGGGCGAAGCCCCCCGGCGTACCAACCAGTCGAGACCGCGGGCGATCTCCAGCGGTCCGGCCAGGGCACCTTCGGCGTCCCGCCGGAACACATCGGCGATCAAGAGCCGCGTCCCCGGCAGCAGAGCGGTGCCCCGACCGCCCACCAGCAGCGCCGCGATGGCGGTGCCGTGGTCGGGATCGGCGCGTCGGCCCTCGACCAGATGCCGGACCTCGATCGCTGCGTCCCGCAACGCCGGTCGGCTCCGGTCGACGCCGGTATCGATCACCCCGATCGGTCGTAGCGGGGCACAGGCAGCTATCCTTCCGGCCCAGTCGACGAGACGCAAGGGCCAACATTGCGGCCCCTCGCATGTTCCTTCCTGCAGGCGGTAGACCTGATCGAGATCGACCGCACGTCGCGGCACCAGGCGGCGCAGTTCCGCCGAAGCTTCCTGCACGGACATGCCGGGCGGCGGCCGCAGCCGCGTCACCCCGAGATCGAGGCCCAGCAGCCGCTGCGCATCCCGCACCCGAAAGCCGCGGGCTTCGACCGCCGCCAGCTCGGCCGGGGAAAGATCCACGGCCAGGATGGTGTCCCGCTCGTGCTCGGGATCGCCGCTCTCGCGACCGAACAACCGCGGCAGCAGATACTGCGCGCGGCCGGAACGCTTCTTCGTTTTCTCTTTTCCGGACCCTTCGTGTTCGCCTTCCGCCCCGGGGTCCTCGCTGCCGTCATCCCCCTGTCCGGAGTCATCGGATCCATTCCCGTCGCCACTACTGTCGCCACCATCCTCACCACCGCTGTCGCCGCTTCCGCTACCGCTCCCCTTCCCCCCATCGTCGCTGCCGCTGTCGTCCTCGCCATCCTCGCCGCCATCGTCATTGTCATCATCCCCGCCATCGTCGCCGTCATCATCGGCCCAGGCGGACGGGCCGAACAGCCACCCGTCGGGCAGCGGATGGGACCAGGATCCGAGCAGAACGAAGCCCAGCAGCAGGGCCAGGAACAGCCACGGCCGCAGCGGGGGGCGGCCGGCGGCGGCAGTTCGCGGTTCAGTCACGGGCGATGCCACGCAGATATTCGAACAGGGTCGGCCGGCGCAGCGCCTCTGCCGAGATCATCGGCTTCGCGGTAGCGGTCGGCATGTCGGCCGGCGCCGCCGGCGAAGATCGCCCGCTTCCGGCACGATGCGGCGGTTTCACCACCGGAGGAACGGTCGCACCCGGGCGCATACGCCAGTGCTCGCGCTGACGGGCGGACGCCGCGACCGCATCCCTGCCGCTCGCGGATCCGGGGCCGAGATCCGACATGCTGCCCCGGCCGCCGGCCGCCGCCGCCCGGATCAGGCTGCCGGTCGGCACCGCCGCGTCGAACATCAGGCTCTCGAAAGGAAACAGGATCGCCGCTCCCAATGTTCCCGCCATCAGGATGGTGCGAACATACCTCATCTGCTGTCTCTTCCCAGGGATCGTGGCCGAAAGCTCGCCGACGGTGTGCACCGTCACCTATAAGAACCGCGGAGGAGCCTTTTTCATCCCTGCCGGGGGATGATTTTCGCGGCCGCCCCGTTTTCCCTGTACAGGAGCAGGATCCGGGCTGCGTCATCGGACGGACGATGGAACGAGAGCTGATCGCCATGCTTCCCCGCCTGCGCCGGATGGCGCGTGCCCTCTGCCGCAACCCGGACGATGCCGACGAGCTCGTTCAGGATGTCTGCGAGCGCGCCCTCAAGGGGCGCGCGGGTTTCACGCCGGGAACCCGGCTCGATAGCTGGTTGTATCGGATCATGCAGAACCAGTGGATCGATCGCTGCCGCCGCCGCAGAGGCGAGAATGGCAATGTCGGCCTCGACCAGGCCGCCGAACTGACGGGCATGGACGGCCGCCGGCAGACCGAAGACCATCTGACCCTGGCCGCGGTCCGCCGTGCCATCCACGATCTGCCCGAGGACCAGCGCCTGGCGCTGGTGATGGTGGCGATCGAGGGGCTCTCCTACCGCGAAGCGGCGGAGCGCATGTCGGTACCCCTGGGGACCCTGATGAGCCGGCTGGGGCGTGCCCGCCGCAAGCTCGTCGCCCTGCTCGAGAACC
>JALSRW010000208.1 GCA_026984595.1 Alphaproteobacteria bacterium | reverse complement strand
CCATCTCGGCATGGTCGTGCCCGGCATGTGCGCCACCGTGGCCGGCCGCCGCGTGGTCGTGGTGGACATGCCCGTGTCCGGCGTGGTGCCGGTCAGGATCTCTCTTCTCGGGGATCCCGGGATCGCCAGATTCGCGTTTCATCTTCTGGTCCCTCTGCTGGCGAGGGGATTCCGTCCCCTCGCACATCGCGGATCTTTCCCATCAAGCATACGTTTTCTGCCGCAATCCACAGCGGCACCATACGCATCCGCACTCCTCGTGATCGCTTCCCGGTCGCGCGGCCGAGCGCTGATTCGCGTGTCACGAGGCGGCATGCGGTTCCTCTCCGCGCTTCGCCCGTCCCTGCCGGGCCGGCAACGGGATGCGCGGCGCGCCCCGGGATTCCGTGACGGCGGCCCGGCCCACGGCAGCGGCGCTGGACATGGGAGGCCTCCTTCGCCGCCGCCGGCCGACGGCTGTCACCCCGGTCGCTTTTCTCCGGCCGCGGATGGCCGAGACGCATCACGAGGAAGAGGGCGCCACCCCGGACGAGAAGCGTGAGGAACGTGTCCATGGCTCCACTCCTGCGACTGCCAGCTCCGACGGGGTCCCGCCGATCGGATCGGACTGCGCTCGCTTCGACATCGCCGCCCCCGTCGGGGCGGCGCTCATCAGGAGAAGAGCCTGGGAGGAGGCGGGCTGTGCTCCGGCGCAAGACCGGAACCGGGGATGCCGACCATCCAGCCGCCCGCGGACCTCGACAGGCGGGATTGGGCGACGGTCGGAGCGACGCTCAGGACGGCGCCGCAGACCGCCGGATGTGCGGCACATTCCTCGGCTTCGCCCACCGATGCCGGTTGCGGCGCATGCCGATGGCTGTCCGCGAGGGTTTCCGGCAACATCACGCCGGCGGCGGAGAAATCTCCGCCCGGCAGCGCGGCCAGGGCGAAGAGCAGAAGCGTCGCCGCGACCAGCAGCAGGCGAAACGGCGTGTTCCGTTTCCTCCCGTATCCGCTCCGCTCGCTGCTCGACGCATGTCGCATTGGCGGTTGTCCGATTCCTGCCCGGGCCGCCCCGAGCCTCTCCACCATTTCGGTCGGGCCTGATATGGGCATTCCAGTCACTGGAAGCTCAAGAGGTCCGCTCCGTCTTTTTCGTGGCACCTGTCGGGCCGATGGCGGGCGGCAACCGGCAGAAGCCCTGCGGCGCCACATCGAGCGCCGCATTGAACTTGCTCGACAGGTTCTGGAAAGCGACGAGGCCGGTCAGCTCGACGATGGCGTCGTCATCGAAATGCCGGCGCAGGGCCGCGAAGATTTCGTCGGTGACCTCCGCCTCGGTGACGGTGACCGCCTCGGCATAGGCAAGCGCCGCCCGTTCGCGTTCGTCGAACAGATCGCTTTGCCGCCAGTCGGCGAGCGCCTGTACCTTTTCCTCGGAGACCCCGCGCTTCAGCAGCGTCATGGAATTGATGTCGACGCAGAACGGGCAGTGGTTGATCTGCGAGATGCACACGGTGAGCAGGGAGCGCAGCGGGGGATCGATCGGCGAGGAACGCCGATCGATCATCCCGTAGAGAAACGCCACACCGAGAAACAGCCGCGGCGCCCGCGCCCACAATAGCGCCGCCTGCAGAACCTCGCCGTATTTGCGCTTCTGGTTCCAGAAGAACGGTCGCAGATACCACGGGCAACGGGTTACCGGCCGCGGCGGAATGCGCATGACCGGCCTCAGATCGCCGCCATGACCCGGGCCAGCCGGTCGCGCACCTCGGCCGCCACCTCGTGGACCGCCGGATTTTCCACCACCTGCATGGCCGCCGCCGGATCCATCGCCGAGACCTCGATCTCGCCGTCGCCGAGCTCGCGCACCACCACATTGCAGGGCAGCAGCACGCCGATCCTGGGCTCGAGCTCCAGCACCTTGTGCGCCAGTGGCGGATTGCAGGCGCCGAGGATCAGGTAAGGCGCGACCTCGACACCCAGCTTCTTCTTGAGCGTGGCCTTGACGTCGATCTCGGTGAGAACGCCGAAGCCCTCCGCCTGCAGGGCTTCGCGGGTGCGGGCGACGACCTCCTCGAAACTGCTGCCGGAAACGGTCTTGTCCATGCTGTAGGCCATAGCGTGTTCCTCCTTTCGGATGGTCGATGCGGCGGCGCCGCACATCAGTTCATGACGTGTGGCTTGTAGAAGATTCCGTTGGCTTCCTGAAGCTCACGGACATAGCGGATGATGGCCGCCAGATCCTGGTCGGTGACCTGCGGTTGCGGCGGCATGTTGCCGAAGCGCCAGTGATGCTGCTGGACGCCGAAGCGCACCGCCGAGACGAAGGCGGCGTCCCCGTGATGGCCGGGATTGTAGGTGTCGAAGATCAGCGGTGGCCCCCTGTCGGTACCGGCGCCGTTCTGCCCGTGGCAGCGCGCACAGTTGGCCGCGAACGCCTGCTCGCCCTCGCGGGCCAGCTCGGAGAGCGCGGGCACCTCGACGTCGACCAGCGCGGCGCGGCTACCCGTGTCCCACAAGCGGCTGATGCCGAAGGTGGCGGCGGCCAGAGCGACGATCACGCCGAGTACCAGGCCCGGTCTGCCGGAGGATCCTGAGCCCTTTACGGCCATGGCATTTCCTCGGGAAAAACGAAACGAATGGAACGGGCGGGGGGGCGGCACCGACCCTCGGCAGCGCCGGCGCCACCCCCGGTTTCTACCGCGACCGGTGGCTCAGCCGACCCGTTCCATGGCCCCGGTGTGGCGGTTGATACGGAAGCGGTCGACCACGACCTTGCCTTCCTTGGTCACGATGTCGGCGACGATCGTGTCCTCGTCGACTTCCTTGACCTCGCCCACCTCGAGCCGCGGGTTCCCCATCCGCGTCAGCCATGTTTCGAGTCGGGCGCGCACATCTTCGGCGGTAAGATCCTTGGCGGGCTGCCCACTCCCGGCGCCGGGGGCCATCATACCCTGGCCGCCCTGCGGACCCTGCGGTCCCATCATGCCCGGACCCATGCCGTAGCCCTGGCCACCCTGCGGTCCCATCATCATGCCCGGACCCATGCCGTAGCCCTGACCGCCCCAGGGTCCCATCATCATGCCGGGACCCATGCCGTAGCCTTGACCGCCCCAGGGACCCATCATCATTCCCGGACCCATGCCGTAGCCCGGTCCCCGACCGCCACCCCCGGCGCCGTGGGCAGCGGCAATACCGGCACTGCCGAGCAGCAGTGCCGTGGCCAAGGCGAAGACCGCTCCGCCCGGGAACTTGCGCGTGCGGCGCTTGCGATCATCCATGATTGCAACAGTGTTGGTGTGCATGTTCGTG
>JALSRW010000207.1 GCA_026984595.1 Alphaproteobacteria bacterium | reverse complement strand
TGCTGCTGGTGCCGGTGCTCATGGCCCTCGAGCGGCTCCATCTGGGGCTGGCGATCGCCTTCTCCCTGACCCTTTACGCGGCTGCCTGGGCGGGGCTCGAGCTGCCGGCCGAGCCCTGGTCGGATCGCCCCTGGTTCTTCAACCCCTTCGCCTGGCAGCTCCTGTTCTTCAGCGCCTTCGCCTTCAGCCGCGGCTGGATCCGGGTGCCGCCGTTCCGCCCCTGGCTGCTGTGGACCGCCGCCGTCTTCGTGCTGGTGATGATCCCGATCAGCCATTTCGGGCTGTACCGGCTGAACCCGGTGACGAAATTCATCCACGAGAGCCTGTGGGGCGGCACCTTCACTCCCGCCTTCAAGACCAACATCCACCCGATCCGCATCATCCATTTCCTGGCCCTGGCCTATCTCTCGGTGTGGCTGGTCGGGCTCAGGCCGCAGCTTCTGGAGAGCCGCTTGGCGCGGCCGATCATCAAGGTGGGCCAGCAGGCGCTGGCCACCTTCATGAGCTCGATGGCCGTGGCCTGGGTGATGGGCATGCTGCTGGACGTGCTCGGGCGCAGCGGTCCGACCGTGGCCGTGGCCAACATTCTCGGCCTCTCCAGCGTGTTCGCGGTGGCCTATCTGGTGAGCTGGTACAAGCGCGAGCCATGGCGTCAGCCGCCGCCGGTGTCCCCCACCTGATCCGCCACCCCCGGCGTCGCGTCCGGGTGCCGCCGGTCGAGGCGACGGGTTCCCGGCGGGGCGATGTCCCGGAGAAAATCGGCGAAGGCGGTGAACTCGGGCTCGCGCGGATCGCTGCTGCGCCACAGAAGCGCGATCTCCCGGCCCGCCGTCGGATCGTCGAAGGGGGTGCAGCGCACCAGCCCCTCGAGGCGCGGATCGGGGCTGGCGGCGAGTGCCGGGATCACCGAATAGCCGGCACCGACGGCGACCATGTGGCGCAGGGTCTCGAGACTGGCGGCATGGCGCCGGCCGGTGCCGTGGCTGAGACCGCACAGCGCCAGCGCCTGCCCCCGCAGGCAATGCCCCTCCTCGAGCAGCAGAAAGCGCTCGGAGGCGAGATCCGCGAGGGCCAGCGGCCGCCGCCGTGCCAACGGCTCGTCCGGCGCGTGCAGGAACAGGAAAGGCTCGAAAAAGAGCGGTGCGGCGGTGAGCCCGGTACGATGCACGGGCAGGGAAAGCAGCACCAGGTCGAGTTCGCCTTCGGCCAGCAGCTCCAACAGCCGGGCGGTGCGTCCCTCGTGCAGCGACAGATCGAGCGCCCCGTAGCGTTCCCGCAGCGGCCGCAGGATATGAGGAAAGAGATAGGGGCCCAGGGTCTCGATGGCGGCCAGCGCCAAGGGACCTGCGAGCCCGCCCTGCTGGCTGCGGGCGAGGGTGAACAGGCGGTGGCCTTCGGCGAGGATGCGGCGTGCCTGGGCAACGAGCGCCCGCCCCTGGCCGGTGATGGTGACGCCGCGACGGCCGCGCTCGAACAGCACCACCCCGAGCAGTTCCTCGGTCTTGCGGATCTGGGCGGAGAGCGCCGGCTGGGATACCGCACAGGCCTCGGCGGCCCGGCCGAAATGGCGATGCTCGGCGACCGCCACCACATATTCGAGATCCCGCAGGGACAGGCCGGCCAGACTGGCCGCTCCACGCCTTCTGCTCGCTCCCGTCAACGCTCCCTCCTCGTCCCGCCCATCCCCGTCGCGCGGCGACCGTGCATCCCCGCGCATGCGTCCCGGCGAAATGCCCGGCGATCGTCCCTTTCCTGATCGGCTCCACCGGTTAGATTGCTCCCGCGAGGTCCGATACAGCCCCGGAGGCCGAGGATGATCTGGGATCGGCTGCTGCGCAACCTCCATCTGGTCACCCTGTCCGAGGGGGAGACGGGCTGGGGGATGCTGCGCGATGCGGCGATCGCCGTACAGGACGGGCAGATCGCCTGGCTGGGCCCGGCCGAGCGGCTGCCCGGCCGGCAGGCCCGCCATGTACTCGATCTCCAGGGCGCCTGGGTGACGCCCGGGCTGATCGACTGCCACACCCATCTGCTGTTCGCCGGCAGCCGGGTGGAGGAGTTCGAGCAGCGGCTGGAAGGCGCCTCCTATGCCGAGATCGCCCGAGCCGGAGGCGGTATCATGGCCACCGTACGGGCGACCCGGGCGGCATCCGCCGAGAGGTTGCTGGAGGAGGGCCGGGACCGGCTGCGCAACCTGATGCGCGAGGGTGTCACCACCGTCGAGATCAAGTCCGGCTACGGCCTCGAGACGGAAACCGAGCTGCGGATGCTGCGGGTCGCCCGCGAGCTCGGCCGCGAGGCGCCGGTGAGCGTAATCACCAGCTTCCTGGGCCTCCATGCCCTGCCGCCGGAATTCGCCGCCGACCGTGCCGCCTATGTCGATCTGGTGGCCGGCGAGATGCTGGAGCGGGCGGTTGCCGAAGGGCTCGTCGACATGGTCGATGCCTTTCTGGAGGGGATCGCCTTCACGAGGGAAGAGGTGTCGCGCCTGTTCGAAGCGGCGCGGGCTCGGGGACTGCCCCTTCGGCTCCATGCCGATCAGCTCGAAGACGGCGGCGGCGCGGAACTGGCCGCGCGCTTCGGCGCCCTCTCGGCGGACCATCTCGAATACACCGGGGAGGCCGGAGTGCGGGCGATGGCCGAAGCCGGTACCGTGGCGGTGCTGCTGCCCGGCGCCTTCTACATGCTGCGCGAGACCCGGCGTCCGCCGATCGAGCGGTTTCGCCGGATGGGCGTGGCGATGGCCGTGGCCACCGATGCCAATCCCGGCTCCTCGCCGCTCCTGTCGCCGCTGACCGCCCTCAACATGGCCTGCATGCTGTTCGGCCTGCGGCCGGTGGAAGCGGTTCGCGGCATGACCGTCCATGCCGCCCGCGCCCTCGGCCTCGGCGCCGATCGCGGCAGCCTGGAGGTGGGGAAACGGGCCGATCTCGCGGTCTGGCGGATCGGCCATCCGGCCGAGCTCTGTTACTGGCTGGGAGCCGATCCGCTGGAACTGCTGCTCATCGGCGGCGAACCCACGGTACCGCCGGCGCGGCGGCCGGTGCTGCCGAGAGCGCTGCCGCTCCGGCCCAGCCTGCGCCCCGCCGGCCGTCCCGGACGGCGGCCGCCGCGTTCCCGCTGAGGCGCCACCGGCGGGCGATTGCGGACTTTCTTCGCCATCTGCCGGCGTGTAAGGTGCGCCGCCCGAGCCGCACGGCGTCGGTGCAGCGCCGCGTCGCCGCAGGGAGACGAAGATGGACAATCTGTTTCTGGCGGCGGTGTTCTTCCTCGCCACCCATCTCGGGATCGCCAGCACGCCGCTGCGCGGGGCACTGATCGACAAGCTCGGTGCCAACGGCTACCGGGCGGTGTTCTCGGGCATCGCCCTGGTCGCCTTGATCTGGCTGATCCGGGCCTACGACCGGGCGCCCTTCCTCGAGTTGTGGGAGCCGGCGGCGCCGCTGCGCCTGCTGGCGGTGCTGCTGATGCCCTTCGCCTTCCTGCTGCTGGTCTGCGCCTTGACCGCACCCAATCCCACCGCCGCCGGACAAGAGCCCGACATCTACGCCGCCGAACCGGTCCAGGGCATCCAGCGGATCACCCGCCATCCCCTGCTCTGGTCGGTGATCCTTTGGGGCAGCCTGCACATCCTGGCCACCGGCCATCTCGCCGCGCTCGTTCTGTTCGGCAGTCTGGTGCTCACCGCCGCCCTGGGCTCGACCATGGTCGACCGGCGGCGCATCCAGGAGTCGCAACCCGGCTGGGGGGTCTATCTGCAGCGCAGTTCCAACCTGCCCTTCCTGGCAATTCTCCAGGGCCGCCAGAGGCTGGAACTGGCCGAAATCGGCTGGCTGCGCGCCGCCGGGGCGCTGGTGCTCTATGCCGCGGTGCTGCTCGCGCATCCCTACCTCTTTGGACCGCAGCCGGTCGGTTGAGCGAAAGCATGCAGGACGTCGAAATCTTTCTCCTGCGCCATGGCGAGACGGTGTGGAACCGCGAGGGCCGCATGCAGGGCTGGCGGGATTCGCCGCTGACCCTCCAAGGGATCGCCCAGGCACGGGCCTGCGGGATGCGTCTACGCGAGCTGCTCGGCCACGGGCTGCCCGGCTTCCGTATCGTCTCCAGCCCGCTCGGGCGGGCCTGGCAGACGGCGGTGGTGATCGCCGAGATCTGCGGCTGCGAGGCGGCGGAGATCGCCCACGAGCCGCTGCTGCGGGAAATCAGTTGGGGCGCCTGGGACGGGCTGACCGCGGCGGAGATCGCCGTCCGCGATCCCGAGCGCTGGCAGCAGCGGCTGCGCACCCGTTTCGCCGATCCGCCGCCCGAGGGCGGGGAGAGCCCCGACCAGCTCTATGCCCGCGCCCGGCGCTGGCTCGCCGGATTGCCCGCGGGCAGCCGTCTGGTGGCGGTCTCCCATGGTGGCCTCGGCCGGGTGCTGCGGGCGGCCTATCTCGGTCTGCCGCTGTCCGCCAGCTACGGCTTCGATCAGCCGCAGGATGCCTTCTATCACCTGCATCGGGGAGAGATCCTGCGCATCGGGGCCGCCGGGCCGCCGGCAGTGTCGCAGGCATGACCGGAGACATGGCATCTCTGGCGACGGCGCCCCATCTTTGGTAGTGGGCCGAGGGGGTCGGATCGCCGGCCGTTGCGCCCGTCGAGCCCGGGAGGAGGACATCATGCCGGAGAGACCCGTCCGCGAAATCCTGAGCCGCGACACCCTCGTCGCCGGCTCGCCCGAAACGACCGTGCGCGAGGCCGCCAAGCGCATGGCCGAGCATGTCTGCGGCAGCATCGTCGTCCTCGAGGGCGACAGCCTGGTCGGCATTTTCACCGAACGCGATCTCCTGACCCGGGTGATCGCTGCCGACAGGGATCCCGACCGGACCCGCATCGCCGAGGTGATGACCCGCTCGCCCGACACCATCGACGCCGATGCCCCGGTCAAGGAGGCGGTGCGGCGGATGGACGAGTTCTGCTACAAGCATCTTCCGGTCACCGAGGGCGGCCGGGTGATCGGGGTGGTGGCGGTGGAGGACATTCCGATCGGGGAGCTGGTGGGGATGTGCGACGAGCTCGAGGAGCGGCACAAGCTCGCCGAACGCATGTGGTAGCAGCGACCGGCCGGCCCGGACCGTGGCGAGGATGAGAGAAGCGGAAGAGACCGTTTGCCGCACCGCCGGCCCGCCCGCCCTCGAGGTGGCGGCCCGCAGCCATGTCGGTCATCTGCGTACCCGGAACGAGGATCGCTGGCTGTGCCGCCCCGAACTCGGCCTCTTCGCGGTCGCCGACGGGATGGGCGGGCTGCTGCGGGGCGAGCTCGCCAGCCGGCGCCTGATCGAGGCCCTCACCTCCCTGCCCTCCGGGCTCGTCGGTCGCGATCTCGAGGCGGCGGTCGAGCAGGCCATTGCCCGGGTGCATCGCGATCTGCGCGAGGAGCTGGTGAGCTTCGGCCCGAGCGGCAGCACCATCGTCGTTCTGCTTCTCGAACCCCGCCGTTTTCGCGTGCTGTGGGCCGGGGACAGCCGCTGCGGGCGGCTGCGCGCGGGGCGGCTCGAATGGCTGACCACCGACCACAATCTGGCCGCCGCACTGGTACGGCGCGGCGAGCTCGAAGACGAAGAGGCGCGGTGCCATCCGCTGGCCAGCCGGCTGACCCGGGCGGTCGGGGTCGAGGAGGAGCTGTTGCTCGACGAGCTGGCCGGCCGTGCCCTTCCCGGCGATATGTTCATCTTGTGCAGTGACGGGCTCACCGGCGAGCTCCGGGATGCCGAGATCCTGGCGGCATTGGCGGCGCCGAGGACGGAGGAGGCGGCCGACGGGCTGCTGGAGCGTGTTCTTGCCGGCACCGCCCGGGACAATGTCACCTTCGTTCTGGTGCGGGTTGCGGCAGAGGGGGAAGGCGGGGCCGCCGCCGGCTAGGCGGGTCCACCGCCGGAGAGAGCAGAAGCGAGCGAAGGAGGAGAACGGGAATGGGGAGGCTCGAGGGCAAGAAGGCGGTGATCACCGCTGCCGGCCAGGGCATCGGTCGCGCCACGGCCGAGCTGTTCGCCCGCGAGGGGGCGAAAGTGATCGCCACCGATGTCGATGCCGACAAGCTGGCCGGCCTCGCCGGCTGTCTGTGCGAGCGGCTCGATGTGCTCGATGGCGCGGCCATCGCCGATTTCGCCGCCCGCCACGGCGGCATCGACGTGCTGTTCAACTGCGCCGGCTATGTGCATCACGGCACGATCATGGATTGCGAGGAGGAGGACTGGCAGTTCTCCTTCGATCTCAACGTGCGCTCCATGTACCGCGTGATCCGGGCCTTCCTGCCGGCCATGATCGCCCGTGGCGGCGGCTCCATCATCAACATGAGCTCGGTGGCCTCGAGCGTGAAGGCGGTGCCGCTGCGCTGCGTCTACAGCGCCACCAAGGCGGCGGTGATCGGTCTCACCAAGGCGGTGGCGGTGGATTTCATCGATCAGGGTATCCGCTGCAACGCGATCTGCCCGGGCACCGTGGACAGCCCCTCGCTGCAGGAACGGCTCCGGGCCAGCGGCGATTACGAAGAGGCCCGGGCGGCCTTCGTCGCCCGCCAGCCGATGGGCCGGCTCGGCACCCCCGAGGAGATCGCATGGCTCGCGGTCTATCTGGCCTCGGACGAGAGCAGCTACACCACCGGCCACTGCCACATCATCGACGGTGGCATGGCCATGTGAGGTCGCTTCGCCGGGCGCCGGTCGGGGCGATGATCATCGCCCCCTCGCCGAGAACCTCGCCCCCGGAACTCTCCATTGCATGCGCATCTTGCGGGCCTGCCTGCCGCCGCCCGGTTCGGGGACCGCCACAACCCGGCATGAAGCGCCGGTAGCGGAGAACGGAAGCCGAAGGCTTCAGCGGGTTTCCGGCACCAGACTGATTCCCTGGGTGGCGAAGCCGACGGCGACGCGACTGCCGGGCGGATGGGGGGTGGCCACATCGCCATCGATCACGAACAGCTCCCCCACCGGGGTGGCCACCTGATACTCCATGTGGCTACCCAGATAGGCGGCCTTCAACACCTCGCCCGAGAGCCCGGGATCGTCGCTTCCGGCCGCTTGCAGTCGCACGGCCTGCGGCCGCACCGCGAGCAGCGCCCTGCCCGCCGCCAGGCCCCGTGCCGGCAGCTCGAGGGGAAGATCCCCCAGCCGCACACGCGCATACTCCCCGTCGATCGCGGCGATCTCGCAGGCCACCAGATTGGCGTCGCCGATGAAATCGGCGACGAACCGGTCGGCCGGCTGCTCGTAGAGCTCGCGGGGCGGACCGGCCTGGGCGATCTCGGCATCGCGCATGACGATCACCCGATCGGAAATGGCCAGCGCCTCCGCCTGATCATGGGTCACATAGACCGAGGTGATCCCGAGTTTCTGCTGGATGTCGCGGAGCTCCTCGCGGACCCGGCGGCGCAGCTTGGCATCGAGATTGGACAGCGGCTCGTCGAACAGCAGGATGCGCGGCTCGAGGATGATCGCCCGGGCCACGGCCACCCGCTGCTGCTGGCCGCCCGAGAGCTCGCTGGGCGAGCGTCCGCCGAGACCGGCGAGCCCCACCACGGCCAGAGTCTCCTCGGCCTTCGCCAGGGCCTGTTTCCGGGCGGTGCCGGAGACGACGAGGCCGTAGGCCACATTGTCGAGCACGCTCATATGCGGGAACAGCGCGTAGGACTGGAACACCATGGCCACGTCGCGGGCGGTGGCCGGCAGGGTGGTGACTTCCTCCCCGGCGATGAAGATGTGGCCGGAACTGGGCAGCTCGAGGCCGGCGATCATGCGCAATGTGGTGGTCTTGCCGCAACCCGATGGGCCGAGCAACGTCACCAGCTCGCCGACGGCCACCTCGAAGGATACCTCGCGCACCGCCACCACCTCGCCGAAGCGCTTGGTGACGCGCTCGAAGCGCAGCATCGCGTCCCTCTTCATGCGGACTGCTCCACCGGCACCATGCCGCCCGTCCCACGGCGCCCCAGACGACGCTGGCCGATCAGGAGCTGCATCAGGCCGATGGCCAGCAGCATGACCAGGATCAGCACCGAACTGTAGGCGATCGCCAGCCCGTAATCGCCGTTCTCCACCCGCCCCAGGATGTAGTTGGTGGCGAGATCGTAATTGGCGCTCACCAGGAAGACCACCGCACTCACCGCGGTCATCGCCCGCACGAAGGCATAGACCAGCGCCGCCAGCATCGCCGGCTTGAGCAGCGGCAGCAGGATCCGTCGGAGCGTCGTCCAGGTGGAGGCGCGCAGGGTCAGCGAGGCCTCGTCGAGGCTGGGGTCGAGCTGGGACAGAGCGGCGATGCCGGCGCGCACGCCCACCGGCATGTTGCGGAAGATGAAGGAGATGATGAGGATGATGCCGGTGCCCGTGATCTCGATCGGCGGCACGTTGAAGGCGAGGATGTAGGAGACGCCGATCACCGTGCCGGGAATGGCGAAGCTGAGCATGGTGCCGAACTCGAACAGCTTCTTGCCGGTGAAGTTCTGGCGCACCAGCAGCCAGGCGGTGAGCAGGCCGATGAGGGCGGTGGGAACGGCCGACAGGGCGGCGATGCGGATGGTGGTCCAGAAACTGTTCCAGGCCGAGCCCGACCAGACCAGACCGTAGTCGCCGACGGTGACCGAGAAGGCCTGGATGTAGTGGCGCAGGGTGAAGCTGTGATCGCGCCCCCAGATCTCGACGAAGCCGCCGAAGAGGATCATGGCGTAGATGACGATGGTGAAGGTCGCCCAGGGCAGGGCCACCGCCCGGCAGGAAACGTCGACGATCCGCGGCAGCGGCAGCGGCCGGCCCGGATCACCCTTGCCGGTCACCGTGGTGTAGCTGCCGCGTCCCACCCATTGCTGCTGCGCCCAGAAGGCGGCGAGGGTGAAGGACAGCAGGATGATGGCCAGCACCGCGGCCCGCCCGGGATCGTGCTGGGCGCCGACGATCGCGAAGAAGATCTCGGTCGACAGCACGTCGTAATTGCCGCCCAGCACCAAGGGGTTGCCGAAATCGGCCATGCTCTCGATGAAGCCCAGCAGGAAGGCGTTGGCGAGCCCGGGCCGCATCAGCGGCAGGGAGACGGTGGTGAAGGTGGTCCAGGCATCCGCCCGCAGGGTCTGCGCCGCCTCCTCCAGCGAGGGGCTGACCCCCTCGACGACCCCGATCAGCACGAGAAAGGCGATCGGCGTGAAGGCCAGCATCTGCGCCAGCCAGATGCCGGGCAGGCCGTAGACCCAGCGTCCCGGCGAGAGATCGAGGAGATCGGCCACGAACTGGGTGACGGTGCCGGAGCGCCCGAGCAGCAGGATGATGGCGAGACCGACCACGAACGGCGGGGTGATGATCGGCAGCACCGTCAGGGTGCGCAGCACCCGTTTCAGACGGAAGGAGGTACGGGTGACCACCAGTGCGAAGGCGAGGCCCAGGAGGGTGGTGCCGGCGCCGGTCAGAATCGCCAGCAAGACGGTGTTCCAGGCGACCCCGCAGCGATAGCCGGTGGTGACGCAGGACAGGCTCCAGATCTTGGCGTCGGTGAGCTTGGCCAGGAACACCGCCGGCGCGAAGCTGCCGTCATTGTCGAGAACGGCGTTTTCCAGCACCTGGGCGATGGGAAAGAAGATGAACAGGGCGACGGTGGCGACGACCGTGCCGATGCCGCCCACCACGAAGGCATCACCCTTGGCGGCGCCGCGATCGGCGATCCCCTGGGTGAGCAGGAACAGGGCGCCGCTGGCGAGGAGCACCGCTCCCCAGCCGATCCCGTACTGGCGATCGCCGAGGGGACCGAACATCTCGCCGAGCCAGCTCCAGGACCAGCCCCGGTGATTGATGGCGAAGCCCTGGAACAGGAGCCAGGCAAGGGTCAGGGCACCGGCCAGGATCAGCCAGATGCCGGCGCTCCGGCGCGGTCGCCCGCGCGACAGTGCGGGCAGGGCCAAAAGCAGCAGGAAGGGCAGCGGTGCCAGCCACCAGCGGCCGTGCAGCAGTACCTGGAACAGGCCCGGCGCGTAGTCCGCATCCGCGATCCAGCCCTCGCCGAGCCAGATCAGGGAGAGGATGCCGTCCTCCTGCGTGTACCAGGGCGGCAAGGCGAAGCCGGCGAGGGCGAGGAGCAGCAGCGCCGCCACCTCGCCCCGCAGGCCCGATACCGCTCTCGGGCCGGCCTTCACCGAGCCGTCAGCGCGGCAGGCTGTTGACCTCGGCTTCCCACTTCTTGAGCAGACGGGTACGCGTCGCCGAGGAGCCGTAGGTCTTGAAGTCGTAGTCGATCAGCTTGATCTCCTCGAGCTTCGGCGCTTCCGGCGGCGGGGAAGCGTTCTTGTTGGACGGCACCTGATAGGCCTTGGCCTGGCGGGCCATCTCCTGGATGTCGGCGCGCAGGGCGAAGTCGTACCACATCTTCGCCTCTTCGAGATTGCGGGCGCCCTTGATGATGCTCATCGAGCCGATCTCGTAGCCGGTGCCCTCGCAGGGGCTGACCACCTGGATCGGGAAACCGGCCACCTTCTGGGTCACCGCATCATGCTGGAAGACGATGCCGACGGTGGTTTCGCCGCGCGCCGCGGCCTTGATCGGGGCCGAGCCCGACTTGGTGTACTGGTTGATGTTCCTGTGCAGCTTCTTGAGGAACTCGAAGCCGTCATCCTCGCCGAAGAGCTGCACGATGGTGGCCATGGTGGTGTAGGCGGTACCCGAGCTGTTGGGATTGGCCATCTGCACCTCACCCTTGAATTCGGGCTTGATCAGATCGGCCCAGCATTTGGGCTCGGGAAGGCCCTTTTCCGCCAGCAGCTCGGTGTTGAAGCCGAAGCCGAGGGCCCCCGCATAGATGCCGACGGTACGGCCCTTGGCGGCCTCGTGCTGGCGCACCGCCCAATCGTGCAGCTCGGCCAGCATCGGCGAATTGTACTCCTCGGTGAGCCCTTCCTCGGCCGCCTGCAGATGCGGATCCCCGGTGCCGCCCCACCATACGTCGCCCTTGGGATTGTCCTTCTCCGCCCGGATCTGGGCGAAGGTCTCGCCCGAGCTCTTGCGGGTCATCGCCACCTTGATCCCGGTTTCCTTCTCGAACTCGGTGACCATGAGCTGGCACCACTCCTCCTGCGGGCTGCAGTAGAGGGTGAGCTTCCTGGCCTCCGCCGAGCCCATGGCGAACGCCCCGATGGCGATCAATGCCGCACCCGATAGCAGTACCTTGCGCATTCCGGCCTCCCTTGGCTCTGGCTCCTGCGCGCAGCAAAGCAGCATCGGCGGCGAAGTCAATCTTCCTGCACCGCCACGGCCCGGCGCAACGGCACCCGATCGGAAACGCCACGCGGGGTTTGACGCTGGCCGGTGGAAGTGGGATAGATCCGCCGATCGCGGAATGCGTGTGCCCGTCGCGGGCGTTTCCAAGGGAGGATCGCAGGCATGAAGACAAGGGCGGCTGTCGCGTTCGAGCCGGGCAAGCCCCTCGAAGTGGTGGAGGTCGATCTGGAAGGCCCCAAGGCGGGGGAGGTGCTGGTCGAGCTCAAGGCCACGGGGATCTGTCATACCGACGAATTCACCCGTTCGGGAGCCGATCCCGAAGGCGTCTTCCCGGCCATTCTCGGGCACGAGGGTGCCGGCGTGGTGGTCGAGGTCGGCGCGGGCGTAACCTCGGTCAAGCCGGGCGATCACGTGATTCCCCTCTACACCCCGGAATGCCGGGAATGCGAATACTGCCTCAATCCGAAGACCAATCTCTGCCAGGCGATCCGCGCCACGCAGGGCAAGGGGTTGATGCCCGACGGTACCACCCGCTTTTCCTACAAGGGCCAGCCCATCTACCACTACATGGGCTGCTCGACCTTCTCCAACTACACCGTTCTGCCGGAGATCGCGGTCGCCAAGATCCGCGAGGACGCCCCCTTCGACACCGTCTTCTATGTGGGTTGCGGCGTCACCACCGGAGTGGGCGCGGTGGTCAACACCGCCAAGGTCGAGCCCGGCTCGCGCTGCGTCGTGTTCGGCCTCGGCGGCATCGGCCTCAACGTGGTCCAGGGGCTCAAGCTGGTGGGCGCCTCGATGATCGTCGGCGTCGATCTCAACGACGGGCGTGAGGAATGGGGCCGCAAGTTCGGCATGACCCATTTCGTCAATCCGAAGAAGGTCGAGGGCGATCTCGTCGCCCATCTGGTGGAGCTCACCGGCGGCGGCGCCGACTACAGTTTCGAGTGCATCGGCAATGTCAATGTGATGCGCCAGGCGCTGGAATGCTGCCACAAGGGCTGGGGCGAATCGGTGATCATCGGCGTCGCCGGCGCCGGCCAGGAAATCTCCACCCGCCCCTTCCAGCTCGTCACCGGCCGGGTCTGGCGGGGTACCGCCTTCGGCGGTGCCAGGGGCCGCACCGACGTGCCCAAGATCGTCGACTGGTACATGAACGGGCAGATCCAGATCGATCCCATGATCACCCATCGCTTGAGCCTCGAGGAGATCAACAAGGCCTTCGATCTCATGCACGCCGGCGAGAGCATCCGAAGCGTCGTCGTCTATTGAGGCAGGAGCCCATGGAAACCCTCGAGGAGCACAAGTGTTTCGGCGGCATCCAGGGTGTCTACCGGCACCGGAGCAGCGCCACCGGCACCGACATGACCTTCGGCCTCTACCGCCCGCCGCAGGCCGAGAACGGGCCGGTGCCGGTGCTCTGGTACCTGTCGGGCCTGACCTGCACCCATGAGAACGTGATGGTGAAGGCGGGACTGCAGGGCCATGCCGCCCGCCACGGCCTCATGGTGGTGATGCCCGACACCTCACCGCGCGGCGAAGGGGTGCCGGACGATCCCGAAGGGGCCTACGATTTCGGCCTCGGTGCCGGCTTCTATGTCGATGCCACGCGGGAGCCCTGGTCGCGCCATTATCGGATGTACAGCTACATCGTGCAGGAGCTGCCGGAGCTGGTGGCCGGGGCATTCCCCGCCGACATGCGCCGCCAGGGGATCACCGGCCATTCGATGGGCGGGCACGGAGCGCTGACCATCGCCCTCAAGAATCCGGGGCGCTTCCGGTCGCTTTCCGCCTTCGCCCCCATCTCTTCGCCGATGCGCTGTCCCTGGGGCCAGAAGGCGCTGGCGGGCTATCTCGGCGAAGATCCGAAGGCATGGGAGGAGTACGACGCCTGCGCCCTGATCGCCCGTGCCGAGGAGCGGCTGCCGATCCTCGTCGATCAGGGGGATGCCGATCCCTTCCTCGAGGACCAGCTCAAGCCGGGCCTGCTCGAGGAAGCCTGCGAGAAGGCCGGTCATCCCCTCACCCTCAGGCTGCAGCCGGGCTACGACCATTCCTACTTCTTCATCGCCACCTTCGCCGGCGATCACCTCGACTGGCACGCCCGCGCTCTCTGCGCCTGAAGCCCGCGGCATGGGGCTGGGGCGGCTCGTACTCCTGCTGCTGGCGATCGCGCTGCCCGCCCGGGCCGAGACCCTGTCGGGACCGGCCCGGGTGATCACCGGTGATCGCCTGGAGGTGGGCGGCAGGCTGCTGGCACTGGCCGGGATCGACGCGCCGGAGCCCGGCCAGAGCTGCCGCCGCGACGGCCGGAAATACGATTGCGGCCGGATCGCCGCCACCGCACTCATGGATCTCACCGCCGGCGTTCCGGTCACCTGCGAGATCCTCGGGCCGGGGGATCCCGCACCGGCCCGCTGCCGGCTTCCCGACGGCTACGATCTTGCCGAGGGCATGGTCTATACCGGCTGGGCGCTGGCCTGGCCGCGCGAGGACAACCCGCTGCGCTCGCAGGAGCAGATCGCCCGCAGCAAGAAGCACGGGCTGTGGCGGGGCCGCTTCGTCGTGCCCTGGGCATGGCGGGCGGAAGGCGGGAGCGAGGGTGATTGAGAGAAGGGAACGGGCCGGCGGTCCGGCCCGTTCCCCGCGACGATCCTTTGTCGGACCTGTCGGTCAGGTCTGCGGATTGGCAGCGGTGTCGGCGACGACGATCGCCTGCACGTAACCGTCGAAGCGATCGTCGATACGGCCGGAACGATCGCGCAGCAGAAAATCCGCCGCCACCGTCACCGTGTTGCCCTGGATGGCGGTGATGTCGAGATCGACTTCCTGCCGCCAGACATGATGGTCGCCATCGGTGAACCCGATGCCGAATCCCTTGAGCATGGCTTCCGCTTTCTGCACGCGGCTGCCGAACACCGCGGTGGCGCTCTCCCGCTGCGCCCTGCCCCGGGTCGGATCGAAGCGGATCGTGAGCTGTCGGAATTCGAGTGCCATGGCGTTTCTCTCCGTTTTCGGGATTGCAGCACCGCCACCATCGCATACGAGAGTATGCGATACCGTGGGATTCGCCACCCTCCGCGAAAAGATCAGCGCCCGTACGGGCGACGCCTCGGCCGGCGGAGCAGAAGCGTGGTCCAGCGGCCGAGCGGGATGCGGCGAAGCGGCCGCAGGCCGAGAAGGGTATGGGCACGCTCCACCCGCTCCGCCTGCACATCCAGCAGTCCGGAAAGCACGGCGAGGCCGCCGGGTGCGAGATGATCCCGGAGATCGCGGGCCATCGCCACCAACGGATCGGCGAGGATGTTGGCGAGGATCAGATCATAGGGAGCCCGCCGCCGGACGAAGAGGCTGCGGTAGCCCTCGGCGACATGTACCGAGATCCGCCTCCCGACCCCGTTCTTGCGGGCGTTCTCGCGGGCCACCCGGACGGCGATCGGGTCGTTGTCGACGGCCACCACCCGGCAGGGCCAGAGCCTGGCGGCGGCGATCGCCAGAATGCCCGAGCCGGTGCCGAGATCGAGCACGGTTTCCGGGCGGCGGCGCCGGGCCAGCCAGTCCAATGCCAGCAGGCAGCCGCGGGTGCTTTCGTGTTCGCCCGAGCCGAAGGCCAGCCCGGCCTCCAGTTCGATGGCCACGGCATCCGCCGGCACCCGGTCGCGATCGGCGGCGGCATGGACGAAGAAACGGCCGACCGCCACCGGCCCCCGCTGGGCGCTGGCCGCCTTCACCCAGTCCTCGGGCGGCACTTCCTCGAGGGTGACGCCGTCCTTCGGCGGCTCCATTCCCGCCTCGGCGAGCAGGTCGCGGATGCGGGCCCTTGCCGCGGGTTCGCGGAAGTAGAGGTCGAGCCGCCAGGATCCCGGCTC
>JALSRW010000206.1 GCA_026984595.1 Alphaproteobacteria bacterium | reverse complement strand
GTCGAGAATACGATCATCAACACCACCGTGAGCAGCATGATGATGATCTGGATGTTGCTGATCTGGACGGTGAAGGTGCCCTCGGTGCCGAGCACGTAGCCGCCCGTGATCACCGGCGGCAGCGGCTTGACGTTGGCGCCCTGGAGGATCTGCACGTAGTTCTGCAGGAAGATCGACATGCCGATCGCCGAGATGAGCGGCGCCAGCCGGAACGAGCCCCGAAGCGGTCGGTAGGCGATGCGTTCCACCGCCCAGCCGTAGGTGGCCGTGAAGACCATCGCCAGAATCAGCACCAGCAGCAGGGCGAGCGGTACCCAGGTGATGCCGAGAACGCCGAGCAGCAGGAAACTGATAATGGAGATGAAGGCACCGATCATGTAGATCTCGCCATGGGCGAAATTGATCATGCCGATGATACCGTAGACCATGCTGTAACCGATGGCGATCAGGCCGTACATGGCCCCCAATGTCAGCCCGTTGATGAGCTGCTGCAGGAAATAATACATCGGTTCGTGCCTCCGTCCGCCCGCTTATGGCGGAATGCGCGCCTGTTCTCAAGGGGCCGCACGGCCCGGAGCCCGCGGCCGGCACATGCCAGGCTGGAGTCTCGACGCAGATGGATCGGCTCGGCCGGTGCCGGGGCGCGCTTTAGAGCAGCCCGCCGCGGGAAGCAAGAGGAACCCCGGCCGCGGCGAGAGCACGGTGGTGTGAGCGGCTCAGACGAGGAGACCGCGGCGGGCGTTCTCCCCGCGCTCACGGTTCCGGGCGTTGCGCGCTTCGGCGGCGCGCAGCTTGCGCTCGGCCAGACGCAGCAGATCATGGCGGGCGGTCGAAGCCGGCGCCAGCACCGTCACCTCGGTCAGGCTTTCGCCGCAGATCGCGGTCACCCGCACGCACGCACCGATGACCTGGAACTCGTAGATCACCTCCGCCGCCATCTCCCGTTCCGCTCCTGCGGGGCCTCCGTTCCCCGAGAACAGCATGGCAAGGGTAAAGAAACGGTGAATGCGATCTTCCCCGGGCGCATCGACAAAGGCCGCCGGCGCGCCTAGGTTTCGTCGGTGGCGAAGGCTCCTTCGGCCGACGCCGTTCGGCAGTGGTACCATGGGCATGCGAGCGAGGCTGTTTCTCCCGACCCTGGCCGCCCTGACAGTGGCCTTTCAGGCTCTCGCCCAGGGGGTGCCCGCTGTACGCGTCGAGCCGGTGCGGCTCGAGACCATGCAGCGGGTCGAGACCCTGCTGGGGCGTGTCGTCGCCCGCCGCCGGGGGGAAGTCGCCAGCCGGGTCTCGGCGCCGGTGGCGAGCGTACCGGTCGAGGTCGGGGAGCGGGTCGAGCGGGGCCAGCCCCTGGTCCGCCTGGACACCGTGCGCCTCGCGCTCGAGGTCGAGCTGGCGCGCACCGAACTGGCGATGGCCGAATCGGAGGTGGCGGAAGCCTCGCGCAATCTCGAGCTGCGCAACCAGGAAAAGCTTCGCCTCGAACGGCTCGAGGGATCGGCGGCGTTTTCCCGGGCCCGCTTCGAGGACAAGCGCAAGGAAGTGGAGATCGCCGCCACCCGCCTCGAGACCGCCCGCGCCCGCCGCGAGCGGGCGCGGGTGATCCTGCGTTTCCGCGAGGCCGATCTGGCCGATGCCACGATCCGCGCAACCTATGCCGGGGTGGTGACGCGAAAGCGGGTGAGCCCCGGCGAATACGTGCAGGTCGGCGAGCCGGTCATCGACATGGTCGACGATACCGATCTCGAAATCGAGACCGACATCGCCGCCGAACGCCTGGCCGGGCTGGCGCCGGGCAGCGAGGTCGAGCTGCGTCTCGGCGACCGGCAGGTGCCTGCGCTGCTGCGGGCGGTGGTGCCGGTGGAGAACCCGCTGACCCGCACCCGCGCCGCGCGCTTCGCGTTCCTCGACGGGGCACCGCCGGAGATCACCGCCGTCGGCCAGTCGATCCGCCTCGAGGTGCCGATCGCCGGCACCGACCGGGTGGTCACCGTGGCCAAGGATGCGGTCACCGTGATGCGCGGCCGGCAGACGGTGTTCGTGGTCGAGGCGGACACCGTCCAGCCGCGCAGCATCGAGACCGACGGCAGCCTCGGCGATCGCTTCGTCGTCACCGGCGGCCTCGAGCCCGGCGAGCTCGTCGTGGTGCGCGGTAACGAGCGTCTGCGCCCCGGCCAGAAGATCCGGGTGGCGAACCCGGAGGTCACCAGCGAACCGCCGGGCGGCGAGGGCGAGGGATGAATCTCATCCGCGTCGCTCTCGAACGGCCGGTGGCCGTTCTCGCGGCGGTGGCGCTGATCGTCCTGCTGGGCTGGGTGGCGCTGCGGACCATTCCGATCCAGCTCGCCCCCGATGTCCGCCGGCCGGTGATCTCCATCGAGACGGCCTGGCCCGGTGCCGCTCCCGAGGAGGTCGAGCGGGAGATCGTCACCCGTCAGGAAGAGGCCCTCAAGGGCCTCGAAGGGGTCGAGAAGATGACCAGTACGGCCTACGACGGCCGCGCCCGGGTGACCCTCGAGTTCCGCATCGGCACCGACATGAACCGGGCTCTGCTGCTGGTCTCCAACCGCCTCGATCGGGTCGGCGGCTATCCCGCGGAGGCCGACGAGCCGCGGCTTTCGACGGCCGGCAACGAGGACAATGCCATCGCCTGGTTCATCGTCACCCGGGCGCCGGGCAACGAGCGGCCGATCCACGAGTTCGGTGATGTTCTCGAGAACACCGTCAAGACCCGGCTGGAACGGGTGCCGGGGGTCGCCCAGGTCAATCTCTTCGGCGGCGGCGAACGCGAGCTGCAGGTGGTGGTCGCACCGGAGCGTCTCGCCCTCTACCGGCTGACCGCGGGCGATGTGGTGCGGGCGCTGCGCGAGGCCAACATCGCCCTGACCGCCGGCGCCGTGGAGGAAGGCAAGCGGCGTTATCTGGTGCGGATCGACGGCAATCTCGACGCGCCCGAGGAGGTCGCCGCGGTGCTGGTACGCAGTATCGTCGATCCCGAGACCGGACGGGTGGCGCGCATCCGCATCGGCGACATCGCCACCGTGCGTTTCGATTATCGCCGCCCGGTCGCCCGCATCCGCTTTCTCGGCGAACCGGCGCTGGCCCTCAACGCCACCCGCGAGACCGGCGCCAACGTCATCGATACCATGGCCGGCATCCGCGAGGCGGTCGCCGAGCTCCAGGCGGGACCTCTGCCGGCGGCCGGGCTGCGCCTGCGGCAGGTCTATGACGAGACCGTCTACATCAATAGCGCCATCGATCTCGTCGTTCAGAACATCTATGTCGGCGGCACGCTGGCGGCACTCGTTC
>JALSRW010000205.1 GCA_026984595.1 Alphaproteobacteria bacterium | reverse complement strand
ACTGGACCTCACCTCGGCGATGGACCACCACGGCGTCGGGGAGGATTTCGGCGAGCTTGCGGTAACGTTCCGTCTCGCGCCGCAACCGCAATTCCGCCCGCTTGAGAACGCTGATGTCGCGTCCGGCACCGCGATATCCCCGGAATTGCCCGTTCCGATCGAACAGCGGTTTGCCGCTGCAGCGCACCCAGAGACCGTCGCCATTGGCATCATGGATCCGGACCTCCAGATCCCGGTAGGGCTCCCGCCTTTCCAGCACGCGTCGATGTGCGGCGAGCGCGTCCCGCTCCATGCCGCCGGCACTCAGTACTTCGATCTGGGACCTGCCGAGGAAAGACTGCGGACAGATTCCGGCGACGGAAGCACTCTCCGAGAACCAGACATAACGCAGATCGGCGTCGCTCTCCCACAGCCAGTCGGAGGCGAGCGCAGCGAAGTCGCGAAGCCGCGTCTCGCTCTGTTCCAGAGCGGCGAAGGCGCGGCGCTCGGCGGTGACGTCGCGGATGATGCCGAGAATCGCCGGTCGCCCGCCTTCGGTGATCCGGACCGGGCGGCTGCAGCCCACGAAGATGCTGCCGTCGAGACGGCGGTAGCGCAGATCCACGTATCGGGGGGAGCGACCGGTACGCAGCACGCGCAGCATGCGCCGCGTCGCATGTCGCAGATCCTCGGGATGCACGAAACGTGCGACCGGAAGCCCCAAAAGATGCGACGGGCCGCGCGCGCCGAACATCCGGCCGGCGGCGGGGTTGGCGAAGCATATCCGCCAGTCCTGCAGGATGACGATGGCTTCGCTCGCCTTTCCCACGAGCTGACGCCAGCGTTCTCTGATCTCCCCGAGAGAACGTTCCGCCTCCGCGCGCGCCGACTGTGGTGACCGACGACATGCCATGCGGTTTCGGCCCAGCTGCCTTCCTCGATATTGACGCATACGCGCGTATCATACAACATCGGCAACCGTTAAAGATCCGTATATGCGTCTCCATTCCGACGACCGAGGTAGCCAATCCGGGAGGTGCGGGGTAAGAGAGGAGCCATCCGTTACCGCCCGCGAGGACAGCATGGACGCGCCCCAGGAGCCCGTCTTCACCGAGGCGCTCACCTTCGACGATATCCTGCTGGCACCGGCCTATTCGGAGGTGCTGCCGGCCCGGACCGATGTGCGTACGCGGCTCACCCGGCGGGTCGAGCTGGCCATTCCGCTGGTGGCGGCGGCGATGGACACGGTGACCGAGGCGCCGATGGCCATCGCCATGGCCCAGAACGGCGGGCTCGGCATCATCCACAAGAACATGACCCCCGAAGAGCAGGCCGCGCAGGTGGCCCAGGTCAAGAAGTTCGAGGCCGGCATGGTGGTCAACCCGCTGACGGTCAGCCCCGAAGTGCCGGTCGCCGAGGCGCTCCGGATCATGGCCGAGCACAGCATTTCGGGGTTGCCGGTGACCGATCCGCGGAGCGGGCGACTCGTGGGCATTCTCACCAACCGGGACGTGCGTTTCGTGGCCGACACCTCGGTGCCGGTGCGCGAGCTGATGACCGCCGACCGTCTGGTGACGGTGCGCGAAGGGGTGACCCGCAGCGAGGCCATGCGTCTTCTCCATCGGCACCGCATCGAAAAGCTGCTGGTGGTGGACGAGGACTACCGCCTCGTCGGGCTGATCACCGTGAAGGACATCGAGAAGGCCCGGCGCTATCCGGATGCCGTCAAGGACGAACAGGGACGCCTACGGGTGGGGGCCGCGACCGGTACCGGCGAGGCCGGAGTGGCGCGGGCCATGGCCCTGATCGAGGCCGGCGCCGATCTCGTCGTGGTGGATACCGCCCACGGCCATTCACGAGGCGTGCTGGACACCGTGGCCCGGATCCGTCGGCTCTCCAACGACGCGCAGATCGTCGGCGGCAACGTGGCGACGGCGGAGGGCGCGCGGGCGCTGATCGAGGCCGGCGCGGATGCGGTCAAGGTGGGGATCGGACCGGGCAGCATCTGCACCACCCGGATCGTCGCCGGCGTCGGCGTGCCGCAGTTCACCGCCATTCTGGAGGCGGTCCGGGCGTGCCGGGAGCGCGATATCCCGGTGATCGCCGACGGCGGCATCCGCTCCTCCGGTGATCTCGCCAAAGCCATCGCCGCCGGCGCCGACTGCGCCATGATCGGCTCGATGTTCGCCGGCACCGACGAGGCACCCGGGGAGGTATTCTTCTTCCAGGGCCGCTCCTACAAGGCCTATCGCGGCATGGGCTCGATCGGGGCGATGGCCCGCGGCTCGGCCGACCGTTATTTCCAGCAGGAGATCTCCGACACCCTGAAATTCGTGCCCGAGGGCGTGGAGGGCCGGGTTCCCTATCGCGGTCCGGTGGCCACCGTCATCCACCAGCTCGTGGGCGGACTCAAGGCGGCCATGGGCTATACCGGCAATGCCGACATCCGCGCGCTGCAGACCCGCCGCCGGTTTCTGCGGGTCACCCATGCCGGGGTGCGCGAGAGCCATGTCCACGACATCTCCATCACCCGCGAAGCGCCCAACTATCGCCGCGACTTCTGAGCCGGCGCCGCCGTTAACCCGGCATTTACCGATCGCGCCTATCCTCGCGGCCGTGTGGCATGGCGGCGCGAGGAGATGGGAACGGCAATGGCGCAGGGCGTGCAGCTCGAGAAGGTCGAGGCGGCCGACCGTCCCTGCCGTATCCTGCTGGTCGAGGACAATGTCGCCGACGCCCGCCTCACCCGGGAGCTGCTGGCCGAGGCGGGCGATTTCGAGGTCCGCTGGGCGGCGCGGCTGACCGAAGCGCTGCAGGGCCTCGGAGGTCGGCCGGTCGACGCCGTGCTGCTGGATCTCATGCTGCCGGACGGAATCGGCATCGAAGTCATCGAACGGGTACGGGACGCCGCCCCGGAAACACCGATCATCGTCCTTTCCGGGCTCGGCGAGGACGACCTCGCCCTGGCGAGACGGGCGGTATTGCGCGGGGCGCAGGATTATGTGCCGAAGAGCGCAGCCGACGGCAGTCTGCTCAGGCGCACCATCTCCACGGCCATCGAGCGGGCACGCCTCGAAAACGCGCTGCGGCGCCGGGAGGCGCAGCTCGAAGAGGCACAGGCACTGGCCCGCATGGGCGATTGGTGGTGGCGGCCGGGGGATCGCGGGATTTCCCTTTCACGCCAGCTATTCCGCCTGATCGGCCGCGATCCCGTGGAGTTCCGGCCGAGCCTCGCTGCGATTCTGCGGATCGTCGAGCCCGTCGCCCGGCCGCGCCTGCTGCAGGCCGTCCGCCGGCTCCATGCGGGAGAGTCCCGTCACGAGCTGGTACTGCCGGTCCG
>JALSRW010000204.1 GCA_026984595.1 Alphaproteobacteria bacterium | reverse complement strand
GAGCGGCGCTTCTGGAACGACCCGCCGGTGGAGATGGCCGCGGTCGAGGAACGCTCGGTCGATGCCGCCGGCATCACCACGCCGCTTCGCATCTACCGGCCGAAGGAGGAGCCCCCCGAGGCCTTCCTTTTCTACCTGCACGGCGGCGGCTGGGTGGTGGGCTCGCTGGACTCCCACGACCGCATCATGCGCCTGCTGGCCAAAGAAAGCGGGCTCGGCGTCGTCGGCATCGACTACGCGTTGGCACCGGAGACGAAGTTCCCGAAGCAGATCGAACAGATCGCCGAAGCGATCGGCGCGCTGCGCCGGGATGCCGCCTTCGCGGAGCGACCCTTTGCACTTGCCGGCGATTCCGCCGGGGCCAATCTGTCCCTGGCGGTCGCCGGGATGCTGCGGCAACGGGGCGAACCCCTGCCCTTCGCCCTGCTGCTCTATTACGGCGCCTACGGTCTTTCGGATTCCGCATCCCGTCGTCTGTGGGGCGACGCCACCGACGGGCTCACCGCCGAAAAGATGCGCTTCTACGAAACCAGCTACCTGCCCTCCGAGGAGGCGGCGCGGGATCCGCGCTTCGATCTGCTGTCCTCCGATCTTTCCGCCACCCCGCCGGCCTTCGTGCTGGCGGTTTCGATGGACCCGCTGCACGATGACAGTGTGGTGCTCGCGGCCCTGCTGCAGGAATTGGGGCGGGAGGTGAGGTTCCGTTCGGAGGAAGGCGTGCTGCACGGGTATCTCCATCTCTCCAAGATGGTGCCCAAGGTGATGGCGGCGATCGAGGAAGGGAGCGCCTTCCTGCGGCAGCGGCTGCCCCGCCAGGCGGGGTAGCAACGGGAACGAAGCGAGGACGAAGCGGCCTTGACGGGGAGGAATGGCGATGCAGGGACTGTCGGGCAAACGGGTGCTGATCACCGCCGGGGGCGCCGGCCTCGGTCGCCGCACGGCGGAAAGCTTCGCCGACGCCGGGGCGCGGGTGCATGTCTGCGACATCGACGAGGCGGCGCTCGGTGATCTCGCGGCGAAGCGGCCGGAAATCGGCCGCAGCCGGGCGGATGTTGCCAGCGAGCAGGATGTCGATCGCCTCTTCACCGAGGCCATGGCGCATCTGGGCGGGCTCGATGTTCTCGTCAACAACGCCGGCATCGCCGGCCCCACGGGCGGCATCGAGACCCTCTCCCTCGAGGACTGGAAGCGCTGTCTCGCCGTCAATCTCGACGGCATGTTCCTGTGCACCCGCCGCGCCGTGCCGCTGCTCGAGGCCGCGGGCGGCGGCGCCATCGTCAATCTCTCCTCGGCCGCCGGCCTCTACGGTTTTCCCAACCGCAGCCCCTATTCCACGGCCAAATGGGGGGTGATCGGCCTCACCAAGACCCTGGCCATGGAGCTCGGGCCGCGCGGCATCCGCACGAATGCCATCTGCCCGGGGCCGGTGGCCGGCGCCCGCATCGACCGGGTGATCGAGGCCGATGCCCGGGTCAGCGGCCTGCCGCTGGAGGAGGTGCGAGAGCGCTATCTGCGGACCAATGCGCTGCGGACCTTCATCGACGCCGCCGACATCGCCGGCATGATCCTGTTTCTCTGCTCGGATCTGGGCAGGCGGATCAACGGCCAGGCGATCGCCGTGGACGGCTACACCGAGACCCTGCGCACCGGTCGCTGAGCCTCCGGCGGGGCTCCCGGAGTGGCGTTCTGCGACCCTGCGTCGCAGCCGGATTAACGGCTGCGCAACCTTTGCGCGGCAGTCTGCAGCAGGATCGCGATACCCCGCGACTGCAGAAAGCTGAGGTCAGCCGGTGCTCGCCCTATTCCGGTCGTCCCGCAAGACCCGCCCCGTCCGCCGCCTCGTGCAACCGACGGGCAGGGAACGGTTTTTCCGCGAACAGGACACCATCGTCAGCAAGACCGACACCAAAGGCCGGATCACCTATGCCAATGATGTGTTCATGACGGTCAGCGGCTACCGCGAGGAGGAGCTGATCGGGGCACCGCACAGCATCATCCGGCATCCGGCGATGCCGCGCTGCATCTTCCAGCTCCTCTGGGAGGAGATCGCGGTGGGGCGAGAAATCTTCGCCTATGTGATCAACCTCTGCAAGAACGGCGACCATTACTGGGTGCTGGCCAACGTCTCGCCGACCTTCGACGATGCGGGGCAGATCGTCGGCCATCATTCCAACCGGCGTGCGCCGGCCCGGCACATCCTGCCCAAGGTCGAGGCCATCTACCGGGAGCTCCTGGAAATCGAGAACGGGGCCGCCGACCGCAGGCAGGGGCTGAAGGCGAGCCGTGCCCGTCTGGAGCAGATGCTCGAGCCCTTCGGTGGCAGCGCCTCGGCGCTGGCCTTCGCGCTCGCCGGGCGGAACTGAGCGCGGCCGCCCGCCACGGAACAGCGGGCAGCGGCGGCCGTGGCATGCTCTTCGACCCTCTCGCCCGGGCGTTGCAGCCCTTTTCGGTCCTCCATATATGTTCGATCGAACAGGCGGGCCGCGGCGTCCTGCCCGGCCCCGGACAGCGAACACGGAAACGCCGTGGGCATGTCGTCCACCACGAACGCCGGGTGATCGTGAGGGTCGAGCACCATGCGGATCGCCGTCGTCAGCCCGCTCATCGAAAGCGTGCCTCCGAAACTGTACGGCGGGACCGAACGCGTCGTCTCCTATCTGACCGACGAACTGGTGGCGCTCGGCCACCAGGTGACGCTGTTCGCCAGCGGCGATTCCTGCACCCGTGCAGAACTGGTTCCCTGCTGCGAAAGAGCCCTTCGCCTCGATCCCCGGGTCTCCGACTACACCCCGCATCACCTGCTGCTCGTCGAGCAGGTCCGCGAGCGGGCGGAGCGGTTCGACATCCTCCATTTCCATATCGATTACCTGCATTATCCGCTGTTCGCCAGCCGCTCCTGGAAGACCGTCACCACCCTGCACGGTCGGCAGGATCTGTGGGATCCGTTGCCGCTCTATCGCCGGTTTCCGCAGATGCCGCTCGTGTCGGTCTCCGACGCCCAGCGGGCGCCGTTGCGCGAGCTGCCCCTGCGCTGGGCCGGCACCGTCCATCACGGCCTGCCCATCGACCTCTACCGGCCCGGCTACCGGCATGACGGCTATGCCCTGTTCCTCGGTCGCATCGCCCCGGAAAAGCGACCCGACCGCGCCATCCGCATCGCCTGTCGGGCCGGCATCCCGCTCAGGATCGCGGCCAAGATCGACCGCGCCGATCTGCGCTATTTCCGCGAGGTGATCGCACCGATGCTGACCAGCCCGGGCGTCGAGTTCCTCGGCGAGGTCGATGATGCGCGCAAACAGGAGCTGCTGGCGGGAGCCGCGGC
>JALSRW010000203.1 GCA_026984595.1 Alphaproteobacteria bacterium | reverse complement strand
ATCTCGCGTCCGCCGGAGAGGCCCGCATCGAGGCCCAGATCATCACCGGCAGCCCGATGATCCAGGCCTTCGCGGCGATGATGGCCAGTCCGGCGATGATGGCCTCCGAGCCGGGTACCAGGCGGGTCCGGATCGGCCGCACGCATGCGGTCCTGACTTGGGACGAAGCGACCCGCGGCGGCGACCTCCGGCTGGTGGTCGGCCAGACGATGATCCAGCTCGAAGGAAGCGAGCTCGAGAGTGGCGACGTTCTCGTCGCGCTGGCCGAGAAATTCGACCTTCGCGCCGTCAAGGAACGCACCGGCGGCTGAGCCGGCAGCAGCGGGATGCCGCCCGGCGCCCCGTTCGCGTACCCGTTCAGTAGGCGTATTCGCGGAACACCGGATCGACGCTGCCGCCCCAGCGACCGTGGAACTTCTCCAGCTTCTCCTCGGCCGGGGTGATGCCGGTACCTGCGATCCGCCACAGATTGGCGAGATAGTAGGTCTCGTCGTGGCCGGCGACGCCCACCCGGTTGCGCGCCGCCAGCCCGGTATCCGCCAGCGCCAGGACTTCCAGTGCCAGATCGCGCAGCGGGCGCCCGCGAAACGGGGTCTTCAGTGCCAGACGCGGCACCTCGCGGCGCAGATACTGGTGCTCCTCCAGGGTCCAGTCGCGACAGAGATCCCAGGCCGCATCCAGGGACGGGCGATGATACAGAAGCCCCGTCCACAGCGCCGGCAGACCGCAGAGCTTCTGCCAGCGGCCGCCATCGGCACCGCGCATCTCGATGTACTGCTTGACGCGCACCTCGGTGAAGACGGTGGTCAGATGATCGGCCCAGTCGCGCATCGTCGGCAGCTCGCCCGGCAGGGCGGGCAGGCGACCGTCGAGGAAATCGCGGAAGGACTGGCCGGCGGCATCGATGTAGCGGCCGTCGCGATAGACGAAGTACATCGGCACATCGAGCACATAGTCGACATAGCGCTCGAAACCCATCCCCTCTTCGAAGACGAAGGGCAGGATGCCGCAGCGGTCGGGATCGGTGTCGGTCCAGACATGACTGCGGTAGCTCAGATAGCCCGTGGGTTCGCCGTCGGCGAAAGGGGAGTTGGCGAAAAGCGCGGTGACCACCGGCTGCAGGGCGAGCCCGACCCGGAACTTCTTGACCATGTCGGCCTCGCTGGAGAAGTCGAGGTTGACCTGGATGGTGCAGGTCCGCAGCATCATGTCGAGGCCGTGATCGCCGCGCTTCGGCATCCAGCGCCGCATGATGGCATAGCGCCCCTTGGGCATCCAGGGGATTTCCTCGCGCCGCCATTTGGGCTGAAAGCCCATGCCCAGCATCCCGACCCCGAGGGGCTCGGCGATCTGCCGCACCTGTTCGAGATGGGTGTGGACCTCGCAGCAGGTGGCGTGAATGTCCTGCACCGGGGCACCGGAAAGCTCGAACTGGCCTCCCGGTTCGAGCGTGACCGAGGCGCCGCCCTGGCGCAATGCGATGGGAAACGCCCCCTCGCACACGATCTCCCAGCCGAAACGGTCGGCCAGCCCCTCCAGGAGCGCGCGGATCCCGCCCGGCTCGTCATAGGCGAGCGGTCGCAGCGTGTCCTTGTGGAAGCCGAACTTCTCGTGCTCGGTGCCGATGCGGAATTCCGCTTCCGGCTTGCAGCCCGCCTCCAGATGGGCGACTAACTGCCGCCGATCGGTGATCGGCTCGCTGCTGCCGGCAGATGGTCCCGACATCGATTCTCCCCCGTGCTCTCGGTTGCGCTTCGGCTCGCCCTAGCCGAGCAACGCCATGATCTCCGCAGCCAGTGTCCGTGCCTCTTCGGCGGCCCGGCTGCGGGGCTCGCTTTCCACCACCCCGAGGCCGCGGGCGATGCTGCCGACGAAGGCCTGGCGGTTACCGAACCGGCTGGCGAGCCGCGGGAGGCCCATCTCGGTCATCGCCGCTTCCGCCTCGCCGAGGCTGCGTCCCCGCGGCGGTACCCGGTTGAGGAACAGCCGCAGCAGGCTTCCCTCGCGCGCCGCCATCTCCACGGTGTTCCGCGAAGCCCAGACATCGAGCGGGCTGGGCTGGACCGGCACCAGCACCAGATCGGCCTCGCGCACGGCCCCTCGGGCTTCCGCCTCGGCATGCGGCGGGGTGTCCACCAGCACCAGATCGACATCCGCGCGGGCGCGGTCGAGTTCGACCGCGAGACGCCAGCCGCCGACGGCGGAGAACGGCAGGGCCGGCACTTTCCCGCCGAGCGCCTCCCGCGACCGGATCCAGCCGCCGAGACTGGCCTGCGGATCGGTGTCGATCAGCGCCACCCTCCGGCCCGCTTCACGGAGCGCCGTCGCCAGTTGGACGAGCACGGTGGTCTTGCCGGCTCCCCCTTTCTGCTGGGCGACACAGATCACCTTCGACATGCCTCTCCCCCGATCCCGGGGCGCGTCAGTAGCCCCGCTCGCGCCGCACCACATGGCGCAAAGGTCTGCCCGCGCGCAAGCGGCGAATGTTGTCGGCCACCACTTCGGCCCCGGTTTCCGGCAGGCTGTAGCTGGCGCTGTGGGGCGTCACCCGGATCCGGGGATGCCGCCAGAAGGGATGCTCGGCGGGCAACGGTTCCTCGCGGAAGACGTCGAGAACGGCACCCCGCAGATGGCCCCGCTGCACGGCGTCGAGCAGATCCTGTTCGACCAGATGGGCGCCGCGGGCGAGATGGACGAGACAGGCCCCCTGCGGCAGCCGGGCGAAGAGCTCGGCATTCAGAATGCCCTCGGTCGCCGGGGTCAGCGGCAGCAGGCAGATCACGATGTCGAGACCGGCGAGAAAGGATTCGAGCTCCGCTTTCCCTGCGAAGCTCTCCACACCGGCGATCCGTTTGCGCCTCCGGCTCCAGCCGCGCACCCGGAAGCCCCGGCCGGCGAGGCAGCGGGCGGCATCGCCGCCGAGTTCGCCGAGCCCCATCACCCCGACCGTGGTGTCGCTCGCCGGGCGCGGCATCTCCATCCGCCACCGGGCGCTGCGCTGCTGTTCGGCGTAGAGATCGAGGCGGCGATGATAGAAGAGCACCAGTGTCAGCACATATTCGCTCATGCTGCGGGTCAGCGAGGGGTCGACCATCCGGCACAGCGGAACATCGGGCAGGGTGGGATCGGCCAGCAGCGCATCGATGCCGGCGCCGAGGGAAAAGATCGCCCGCAGATTGGGCAGGCTCGCCAGCAGGCCGGGCGGCGGTCGCCACACCAGCGCCGTCTCGATCACTCCGGGGTCTCCGAGTTCCGGCCAGATCCGGAAATCGAGATCCGGGAGACGCGCGCACAAGGCCGCCCGCCAGGCCTGCGGATCATCCTCCCGGCTGTAGAAAAGCAGCGCCATGGCTCACCTCCCCGCCGGCCGCCTCTTGCCGCACCCCGGCGGCTCCTTCATCTTACAGCCTGGCGCAAGCCCTCCCCGCCGGCAAGGAGACCCCACCGCTGAAGATCGCGCTCCTGGCACTCCTCCTGCTGATCCTGCCGGTCTCGCTGCAGGCCTGGAAGCAGTTCGCCCGTGGCATGCCCCATTGGCGCGATGCGCGCTGGGACAGCGCCGGGCTGGCGCCCGATCCCGCCGACTTCCGCGACGCCGTGGTGCAGGTCTACGCCGCCCGCGCCTGGGGCTGGAAGGGAGTGTTCGCGGTGCATAGCTGGATCGCCTTCAAGCGTCCCGGCGCGGCCGCCTTCGAGCGCTACGAGGTGGTCGGCTGGGGGGTCCGCCACGGCCTGCCGGCGGTCCGCCGCAACCTGCGCCCGGCCGATGCCTACTGGGCCGGCAACCCGCCACGGCTGCTGGCCGACATCCGCGGCCCCGAGGCGGCAACCCTAATCCCCCGCATCGAACAGGCGGTGGCGAGCTATCCGCACCAGGGCGCGTATCGGAGCTGGCCCGGTCCCAACTCCAACACCTTCGTGGCCCATATCCTGAGAAGTGTTCCCGAGATCGGCATCGAACTGCCACCGGAAGCCGTCGGCAAGGATTACCTCGGGGCCATGCGCTGGTTCGCCCGCAGCCCCAGCGGCACCGGCCTGCAGCTCTCCCTCTGGGGCCTGTTCGGCCTGACCCTGGCCCGCGAGGAGGGTATCGAGCTGACCTTCCTGGGCCTCAATTTCGGCATCGATCCTCTCGATCCGGCGCTCAAGCTGCCGGGGCTCGGACGCCTCGCGCTGCGCTGACCGCGACCCGGATCCTGCCGGGGAAAGGACTCATGCGACCGCTCGATCAGATTCTCGAAACCGTCCTCTATGTCGACGATCTCGATGCCGCCGAAACCTTCTACGGCCGCGTGCTGGGGCTCGAGCGCACCAGCCGCCGCGAGGGGCTCTACCTGTTCTTCCGGGTCGGCCGTCAGATGCTGCTGCTGTTCGATCCCGAGGGATCGCGCCGCAATCCCGTGCTGCCCCCGCACGGGGCCACCGGTCCCGGCCATGTCTGCTTCCGGGTGGCCGAGGAGGAACTCGATGCCTGGCAGGCGCGGCTGGAGAGCCACGGGATCGCCATCGAACATCTCCAGCGCTGGCCGTGCGGCGCCCGCTCCTTCTATGTCCGCGATCCCGCCGGCAACAGCGTCGAGCTGGCACCGGCCCGCATCTGGGGTCTGCCCGACGGCTGAGTTTTCCCGGGTTTTCCACAGGCCACTCACGGCCCTTGAGATCGGCTGAGGCATGCCCTCAGCGGCCTCTCGAGACGACTCACTCCCCGTCGGGCCGCCAGGGCTCGTAATCGCCGGTGGCCGGCGGACGCCGCCCGCCGCGAAGCTGATGCCCGGGCGGCAGCCAGGCCTCGGCGGTGCCGCTCGCGTTGGGCTTGTGCGGCTTTTCCCAGTATCGCGCCGGCAACGGCTGCTCGCTCGGCGGTTTCTCGACGGTGTGATGCAGCCAGGCGTTCCAGCCCGGCGGCACGCTGCTGGGCTCGATCTCGCCGCTGCCGGCGTATACCACCCAGCGCCGCTGCCGGCGCCAGTCCCGCGCCCCCCTCTCGCGATAGTACCGATTGCCGAATTCGTCTTCGCCGACGAATTCGCCCTTGCGGCGGATGAGAATCTGCGTGCCGAGACGGTTCCAACTGAGCCAGGCGAGCACGGTGCCCTCCGCGTGCGGCTGCGTTCCGGGCGCGCACTATGGCCCCTCTCCCGGGTTCCGTCCAGCCGCCGGCAGCGCGGCGCGAACGCGCAGCCCGCTCCGGAGGCGCCGCTGCGGGCGCCATCCGCCGGGCGGATCGGTGTGCCCAGGCAAAGCCGCCGCTGTGGACAACCGGGGATTGTGATCCACCATCATCTGCGCTGATCTGCCATCCACCACCCCGGCCCCTCGAGCTCCGGCGGAGTTGACCTTGACGCACCATCCACCGCCCCTGGATCCCGGGCCGCGATCGCGCGGCCGAGCGCTTCCGGGAGATCGGCCGCGATCTGTGGCATTTGGGCGACATGGCACATTTCGTAAGGTCTTTACGCCTTGCCCACAATATGTAGTATTGGAGGGGCGGGCTCGGAGAGGAACCGTAGCCCGCAGGCGGGTCCGGTGCGGGTCGGTGCCCCGGCAAGGTCCCGGCGGGAGACGAACGGAGGATGGAAGGCCGAGGAACGGGTTGTGCGGCGGCGGGGAGAGCTCTAAACTGGGCGTTGAGTGAGCCCGCAATCAACGGATGCTGATCCGCGCTGATCGAAAACACGCCCGGATGGATTGCCCGCGTGGTAGGTTGGGGTTTGACGAACAAGTCGTGAACATCCATAAACGACGCGACGAGGAGAACAGGGGTCGATGAAGGTCCAGCGCAGGTTCACTCGGGCCGGCGAAAGCCCGTATGCGAAGATCCCCTTCCGGAAGGCGGTCAGCGAGATTCGCAATCCGGACGGCACGGTGGTGTTCCGGCTCGAGGATATCGAGGTGCCGAGCCACTGGTCGCAGGTGGCGGTCGACGTGCTGGCGCAGAAATATTTCCGCAAGGCGGGGGTGCCCGCCCGCCTGCGGCCGGTGCGCGAGAAGGGTCTGCCCGCCTGGTTGTCGCGCCACGTCGCCGACCGGCAGGCGCTGGAGCGGCTGCCGGTGGAAAAGCGCTATGTCGGCGAGCGCCGTGCCCGGCAGGTCTTCGACCGCCTCGCCGGAACCTGGACCTACTGGGGCTGGAAGGGCGGCTATTTCGACAGTGAGGAGGATGCGAGCGCCTTCTTCGACGAGCTTCGCTACATGATGGCGATGCAGTACGGCGCCCCCAACTCGCCGCAATGGTTCAACACCGGCCTGCATTGGGCCTACGGCATCGACGGCCCGGCCCAGGGGCATTTCTTCGCCGATCACAAGACCGGCGAGGTCCATGCTTCGCGCTCGGCCTACGAGCGTCCCCAGCCCCATGCCTGCTTCATCCAGAGCATCAAGGACGATCTCGTCAATCCGGGCGGCATCATGGATCTGTGGATCCGCGAGGCGCGCCTCTTCAAATACGGCTCCGGCACCGGCACCAATTTCTCCTCGCTCCGGGGCGAAGGCGAACCGTTGTCCGGCGGCGGCCGATCCTCCGGCCTGATGAGCTTTCTCAAGATCGGCGATCGCGCCGCTTCGGCCATCAAGTCCGGCGGCACCACCCGACGCGCCGCCAAGATGGTGATCGTCGATATCGACCATCCGGATATCGAGCAGTTCATCGACTGGAAGGTGATCGAGGAACAGAAGGTGGCCGAGCTGGTGGCCGGCTCCAAGCTGCTGGCACGCCACGCGAAGGCGATCATGGACGCCTGCCACGATCCCGCCTATGCCGGCGCCGACCGCTTCGATCCGCGCGAAAATCCGGCGCTCGGAAAGGCGGTGCGCGCCGCCCGCCGGAGCATGCTGCCGGAAGGCATCATCCAGCAGATCATCCTGTTCGCCAGCCAGGGCTACACCGAAATCGAGATCCCCACCTACGAGACGGACTGGGACAGCGAGGCCTATCTCACCGTTTCCGGCCAGAACTCCAACAATTCGGTGCGGGTCAGCGATGCCTTCATGAAGGCCGTGCTGGAGGATGGCGAGTGGCAGCTCGTCCGGCGCACCGACGGCAAGGTCGCCAAGACCCTGAAGGCTCGCGAGCTGTGGGACAGGATCGGCATGGCCGCCTGGTTCAGCGCCGATCCGGGCATCCAGTACGACACCACGATCAACGATTGGCACACCTGCCCGGCGGGAGGGCGGATCAACGCCTCCAACCCCTGCTCGGAATACATGTTCCTCGACGACACGGCGTGCAATCTCGCCTCCCTCAATCTCATCATGTTCCGGCGCGAGAACAACGGGTTCGACACCGAATCCCTGCGCCACGCCGTGCGACTGTGGACCATGGTCCTCGAGATCTCGGTGATGATGGCCCAGTTTCCGAGCGCGCGCATCGCCGAGCTGTCCTGGAAATACCGCACGCTGGGCCTCGGCTTCGCCAATCTCGGCGGTCTCCTGATGGCTTCGGGCATTCCCTATGACAGCGATCGCGGGCGTGCCTACTGCGCCGCCATTTCGGCGGTGATGACCGCCACCGCCTATGCCACCTCGGCGGAAATGGCGGCCGAACAGGGTACTTTCGCCGGATTCGAGGAGAACCGCGACAACTTCCTGCGGGTACTCAGGAACCACCGCCGGGCGGCATGGAGCGAGACCACCGGTTACGAGGGGCTGAACACCCCGCCGGTGGCCTTCGATGCCTCCAATTGCCCGCATGCCGAGCTGGTCGAGGCGGTGCGGGCGAGCTGGGACGAAGCGCTGGCCGCGGCCGAGACGCACGGGCTCCGCAACGCCCAGGTCTCGGTGATCGCCCCCACCGGCACCATCGGCCTGGTGATGGATTGCGACACCACCGGCATCGAGCCCGATTTCGCCCTCGTCAAGTTCAAGAAGCTGGCCGGCGGCGGCTATTTCAAGATCATCAACCGATTGGTGCCCCAGGCGCTCAGAACCCTGGGCTACAGCGAATCCGAGATCGAGGATATCGGCCGCTACGCGGTCGGCCACGGTACCCTCGAGGGAGCGCCGCACATCAATCACGAGACGCTCCGGGCCAAGGGCTTCACCGACGAGGCGATCCGCCGCATCGAGGCGGTGCTGCCCGGCACCTTCGATCTCCGCTTCGCCTTCAACCGCTTCACCCTGGGAGAGGAGTTCCTGAAGGAAACGCTCGGCATCCGCGAGGATCAGCTCGCCGATCCGCGCTTCGACCTCCTTTCCGCTCTCGGCTTTTCGAGGGAACAGATCGAGGCCGCGAACGCCTATTGCTGCGGTACCATGACGGTGGAAGGGGCGCCCCATCTCAAGGAGGCACATCTGCCGGTGTTCGATTGCGCCAATCCCTGCGGTCGCATCGGCAAGCGCTATCTCTCGGTGGACAGCCACATCCGGATGATGGCGGCGGCCCAGCCCTTCATCACCGGCGCCATCTCCAAGACCATCAACATGCCGGCCCGGGCCACGGTGCGCGACTGCCAGGAAGCCTACATGGAAGGCTGGCGGCTGGGCCTCAAGGCGCTGGCCCTCTATCGGGACGGTTCCAAGCTGTCCCAGCCGCTCTCGGCGATCCATCTCGACGACGAGGAGGCGGAGGCGCAGGAAACGGAAGAGGAGGAATCCCGGGACAAATCGCAGAACGAGCGGGTGATCGAGGTCGCCGAACGCATCGTCGAGCGCTACATCGCCGAACGTCGCAAGCTGCCTTCGCGGCGCAAGGGCTACACCCAGAAGGCGGTGGTCGGCGGTCACAAGGTCTATCTGCGGACCGGCGAATACGAGGATGGTCGGCTCGGTGAGATCTTCATCGACATGCACAAGGAAGGTGCCGCCTTCCGCTCGCTGATGAACTGCTTCGCCATCGCCATCTCGATCGGCCTGCAGTACGGCGTGCCCCTCGAGGAATTCGTCGAGGCCTTCGCCTTCACCCGCTTCGAACCCTCGGGCATCGTCCAGGGCAACGATTCGATCAAGATGGCGACCTCGGTGCTCGACTACATCTTCCGCGAGCTGGCCATCTCCTATCTCGGCCGCACCGATCTCGCCAATGTCGATCCCAGTCAGCTCCGCCACGATTCCCTGGGCGGCGGCATCGCCGAGGGCAAGGTGCCCTCCGAAGCGGTGGCCCAGATCGCCAGCGCCGGCTTCGTGCGCGGCAATCTGCGGCTGCTCACCGGCGGTGCGGCAGCGACCGAGACCGAGACAGCGCGGGCGTCCGCCGGCGGCGAACGTCACCTCGCCGAGGCCCGACCCGCCTTCCACAGCCGCGCCGAGCAGGCGCAGATCGCCCGCATGAAGGGGTACAGCGGCGATCCCTGCCCGAGCTGCGGCAACTTTACGCTGGTGCGCAACGGCACCTGCATGAAATGCGATACCTGCGGCAGCACGACGGGCTGCAGCTAGGTACGCATAGCGTCCCGTCGGGCAGCGGGACGTTCGTTCCTTGTATTCTCCTCCATTCCGGGCCCCGGGGCGACTCGGGGCCCCTTTTTTCGCGCACCGCTCGAATGCCGGGGATCGCGGTTTTCCACAGTTATCCCCAATGTCGGTTTTCCCGGCGGTTTTCCACAGGTCTGCGTTCCCAGGGAAATCCCGGCCGGCTGAGATGGGCTGAGAATCGGGCTGATGCACATCATTCCCTTGCAGCCCGCGATTTCGGCACCTATCTGCCCGGCCGATCCCGACCGAGGAGGAAACGAGGATGCGTCCGATACAGGTGATCGGCGGCGGGCTCGCCGGCTGCGAGGCGGCGTGGCAGATCGCCCGGGCGGGAGTGCCGGTGGTGCTCTCGGAGATGCGTCCGCTGCGGGGCACCGAGGCCCATCGCACCGGCCGGCTCGCGGAACTCGTCTGCTCCAACTCCTTCCGTTCGGACGATGCCACGGCCAGCGCCGTGGGCCTGCTGCATGCGGAGATGCGGCGGCTGGGCTCGCTGATCATGGCTGCGGCCGACCGCCACAAGCTGCCCGCGGGCGGGGCGCTGGCGGTCGATCGGGAGGGATTCTCGGCAACCGTGCAGGAGGCGCTCGAGGCCGAGCCCCGGATCACCATCCGGCGCGAGGAGATCCGCGCGCTGCCGCCGGCATCGGAAGGTCCGGCGATCATCGCCACCGGCCCCCTCACCTCGGGCGCGCTGGCCGAGGCCATTCGTGCGGCCACGGGCGAGGAGGCCCTCGCCTTCTTCGATGCCATCGCCCCCATCGTCCATCGCGACAGCATCGACTTCGACAAAGCCTGGTTCCAGTCGCGCTACGACAAGACCGGCCCCGGCGGCAGCGGCGCCGACTACATCAACTGCCCCCTGGACCGGGAGACCTACGAGGCCTTCATCGACGCCCTGCTGGCCGGCGAGACCACCGAATTCCGGGAATGGGAGCGCGACACCCCCTATTTCGAGGGCTGCCTGCCGATCGAGGTGATGGCGGCGCGCGGCCGCGAGACGCTGCGCTTCGGCCCGATGAAGCCGGTCGGGCTGGTCGATCCGCGCACCGGCCGGCGCCCCCATGCCGTGGTGCAGCTCCGCCAGGACAATGCGCTGGGCACCCTGTTCAACATGGTCGGCTTCCAGACCAAGCTCCGTCACGGCGAACAGGTGCGCATCTTCCGCATGATCCCGGGGCTGGAGCAGGCACGCTTCGCCCGCCTCGGCGGCCTCCATCGCAACACCTTCCTCAACAGCCCGCGCCTGCTCGATGCCGGCCTGCGCCTCCGCGACCGGCCGCATCTCCGCTTCGCCGGCCAGATCACCGGCGTCGAGGGCTATGTGGAGAGCGCGGCGATGGGTCTCCTGGCCGGGCTGTTCGCCGCCGCCGAGGCACGCGGCACCAGTCTCGCACCACCGCCGCCCGAGACCGCGCACGGTGCCCTTCTGCACCATGTCACCGGCGGCGCCATGGCCGACGGTTTCCAGCCCATGAATGTCAATTTCGGCTTGTTCCCGCCACTCTCGGGGAAGGTCTCGAAACGGGAGCGCAAGAGCCTGCTGGCGAAGCGGGCGCTGGCGGCGCTGGAGCACTGGATTGCAACCGAAGCGCGAAATCTCCCGGCTTCCGGCACCGCCGCGACAATCCGCGGCGACGCCTGATCGGGGAGGATTTCCGGAGGCTCCGTCGGAGGGCCGCATACTAGATCTTGTTTCGCCCGTCGGTTATGGCTACAAGACGAGGAGTGATGCACGGGCCGGATGTCCCCGGATACCGGTGGAGAGACGAGGTGCAGCGAGAGGTGGCTTCCACCCCAGATCAGACCAGCCGAAGTCTCCCCTTCCAGGTCCGCGGCTCTCTCCAGACGGTGCTGGCACTGCGCCTGCTCGATCCCGAGCATCCCGAATTCCTGGCCAAGCTTGTGGAGAAGATCGCCTATGCGCCCGATTTCTACCGGGACGCGCCGGTGGTCCTCGATCTCGCCGCGGTCACCGACCGCCAGCCCGTCGATCTGGTCGCGCTGAGCGAGGAGTTGCGTCGTCATCGCCTGGTGCCGGTGGGCGTGCAGAATGCCGCGCCGGCCTGGCTCGAGGAAGCCGCACGGGCGGGTCTCGCGGTGTTCGCGGCCGGCGGCGGCACGGCGGCGGCCGGAGCCCGGGCGGGCGCGCAGCCGCGTGCGGGAAGCCGCCGCGCAGCGGCGATGGTGGTGCGCGAGCCGGTCCGGGGCGGCCAGCAGGTGGTCGCCAGCGAAGGCGATCTCGTGGTCCTGGCGGCGGTGGGCCACGGCGCGGAGATCGCCGCCGCGGGGCATATCCATGTCTACGCTCCCTTGCGCGGCCGCGCCTATGCCGGCATCGAGGGGGACGAGAACGCGATGATCTTCTGCGACCAGCTCGATGCCGAGCTGGTGTCGATCGCCGGGGTCTACGTGGTCAACGAGGAGATCGATGCGGCCCTGCTGGGGCGACGGGTGCGCATTTCCTGCAGGGGAGATCATCTCCGCCTGGAACCGGGCCCGTGACCTCGGATCCGCCGGATTCACCGCAACCGCTATAGGAGGTTCCCTTTGTCGAAAGTCATCGTCGTCACCTCCGGCAAAGGTGGAGTGGGCAAGACCACCAGCGCCGCCGCCCTGGCCACGGGGCTGGCCCAACGCGGCCACCGGACGGTGGTCATCGATTTCGATGTCGGGCTCAGGAACCTCGATCTGATCATGGGCTGCGAACGCCGCGTGGTGTTCGATTTCGTCAATGTGATCAACGACGGGATCCGTCTCAACCAGGCGCTGATCAAGGACAAGCGGGTCGACGATCTGTTCATTCTGCCGACCTCCCAGACCCGCGACAAGGAGGCCCTCACCCGCGAGGGGGTGGAAAAGGTCATCGCCGAGCTCCGCAAGGAGTTCTCGTACATCATCTGCGACAGCCCGGCGGGCATCGAGCGGGGGGCGCAGATGGCCCTCTACTATGCGGACGAGGCGGTGGTGGTGACCAACCCCGAGGTCTCCTCCGTCCGCGACAGCGATCGCATCCTCGGCATCCTCAATTCCAAGTCGCGCCGCGCCGAGATCGGCGAGGAGCCCATCAAGCAGCATCTGCTGCTGACCCGCTACGACCTCGACCGGGTGCAGCGGGGCGACATGCTCAAGCTCGACGATGTGCTGGAAATCCTGGCCATCCCGGTCCTCGGTGTGATTCCCAACGACCCGCTGGTGCTGCAGTGCTCCAACGTGGGCATGCCGGTCATCCTCGAGCCCAAATCGCGGGCCGGCCAGGCCTATGCGGATGCGGTGGCACGCCTTCTGGGCGAGCAGCGCGAGCTGCGCTTCACCCAGCCCCAGAAGCGCGGCCTGGTCGACTGGCTCCTGAGGAGAAGCGCGTGAGGCTGTTCGACTTCTTTCGTCTGAGCCGGCGGAACCGTGGATCCGCGGAAACCGCGCGCCAGCGTCTCCAGGTGCTGGTCGCACTCGATCGAAGCGGCGGTGGTGGTCCCGATTTCCTGCCGCTACTGCAGCGCGAACTGCTGGAGGTGATCCGCAAGTATGTGGAAATCGATCTCGATCGGGTGAAGGTGGAGCTCGAACGCGGCAACGGCTTCTCCACCCTCGAGGTCAATGTCGAGCTGCCGACCGAACATCTGGAACGGCGCGCCGCGGTCTGAGGGCTTCGCTCAGATTCGCGGCGGCGGCACCTCCCGGCCCAGCCGCACCGCGGTGAGGCCGGGAGCGAGGCGGCGCGAGGGCATGATCAGTACGCAGTGATCATAGGGCGTGCGCACCGGCTCGCCGCCGTCGGTGGCGATCACGGTGCCCGCCTTCTCGATCACCTCCAGACCCTGGAAGCCGTCCTTGAAGACGAAGGGGCCGCGTCGCACGGTGACGGCGTGCGTGACCTCGATGAACCGCTGCCGCCCCGCCTTGCGCGTCGGTGCCAGACGCATCGCCAGTTCGGCGTCGAGGATGTCGGTGGCGCGCAGGAAGTGCAGGCAGCCAGCGAGCGCCACATCGATCGACTGGCGCGCCCAGTGCTGGCCGGCCTCGAGCAGGACGGCCACCGGTTTCCTGCGGGGCTCGCCGAAGGCACCGAAATCGATCAGCCGTACCCCTCCGGGATGGCCGGCATCGGCCACCACGGTCGCCGGATAGCCCATGCGCCGTGCGAAACGCCGGGCTTTGCGGGTCAGCCCGCACAGCAGCAGCGGCGCCGATGCGGTCTGCATCGAATGCAGATCGAGGAGGAAATCGAGCGAACGGAAATGGGGCAGCAGCTCGCGGGCGCGTCGCAGCTCGACGGTTCTGGCCGGCCCTTCCAGCAGCTCCGTCTTCCACAGCCGGTTCATGTCCTCCTCGAGGTAGCGCGAAGCCGTAGGATCGGCCGGATCGAAACGCGAGAAGGCCTCGACGTTGGCGAAGGACAGGCTGAGACGGCCATGCCGCGGCCGCAGCCCGAGCTCGAGCAGGCGCACCAGCGCCCAGGCTCCCGAGAGCTCGTTGCCGTGGGTCAGGGCGTTGATCCCCACATGCGGGCCGGGGCGGCCGCTGTCGAAGCACCAGACATGGGAAATGCCGGTGTTGCCCTCGCGATAGGGCGAGAGATCGGGCGGAGCGATTTCGACGCGCGGCGGCCTCACTGCAGCTCCTGCCGCACCAGGATGTCGAGAAAACCGAGGCAGCGCTCGAGCTGGTCGAGGGCCACATGCTCGTCCGGCTTGTGGGCGCAGGCGATATCCCCCGGTCCGCAGACCAGCGCCGGGATGCCGGCGCGGGCGAAATGGCCGGCCTCGGTGCCGAAGGACAGCTTCACCGGTGGGCCGGGCTCGGCCAGCCGCCGGCAGAGGCGGCCGAACGGTGTGTCCAGATCGGCCTGCAGTCCCGGATAGGCCATGATCGTTTCGAAGGTGATGGTCGCTTCCGGCGCCCGTGCTCGCAGCCGCGGCAGCACGACCGTCTCGGCATGGGCCTTCAGGCGCTGTGCACAGGCTTCCGGCTGCTCTCCGGGCAGGGTGCGGAATTCGCAGAGGAAACTGCAGCGGTTGGGAACGATGTTGAGCTGGCTGCCGCCTTCGACGACCCCCACATTGGCGGTGGTGAAGGAGGGATCGAAGCCTTCCGCGTACGGCCCTTCGGCGGCCAGCCGTTCGGCCTCGCGGGCGATCCAGGCGATGAGTTCGGCGGCGGCGAAAATGGCGTTGGCGCCGAGCTGCGGCAGGCCCGAATGCGCTTCCCTGCCGCGCACGGTACAACGCAGGCCGATCTTGCCCTTGTGGGCGTCGGCGATGCGCATCCCGGTGGGCTCGCCCACCACGCAGCCGAGCGGCGGCGCGGCGCAGGCCTGCAGCGCCTCGATCAATACGGGCACCCCCTTGCAGCCGACCTCCTCGTCGTAGGAGAAGGCGAGGATCAGCGGCCGCGGCAGGCTGTGCGAAGCGGCAGCCTCGGCGATTGTCAGCATGCAGGCCAGAAATCCCTTCATGTCGGCGCTGCCGCGACCGTAGAGGCAGCCGTCGCGCAGCACCGCCCGGAAGGGGTCGCTGCTCCAGTTCTGGCCGGCCACCGGCACCACGTCGGTATGGCCGGAAAGGACGATGCCGGGACGCTCCACCGACCCCAGGAACGCCAGGAGATTGGCCTTCTCGCCGCCGGCGTCGGGCAGTCGCCGGAAGGGAATCCCGGCCGCCGTCAGCACCTCTTCCAGATAGCCGATCAACGCCAGATTGGAACGGGAGCTCACCGTGTCGAAGGCGATCAGCCGTTCGAGATGGCGGAGGGCGGCGTCGAGCAGGGGATGCT
>JALSRW010000202.1 GCA_026984595.1 Alphaproteobacteria bacterium | reverse complement strand
CCTCGGCGACATGGGGAAAGGCATTGGTGTGGCGAAAGCCGTACCGCTCCGTGACGCCGGCCGGGGCGAACCATTGCGGCCGCTCCCAGCCCGCCGCCTCGACATGGATGGCGCCCCGGGCCAGGAGCCTGTCGTAAAGCGGCGATCGGCGCACCGGCCGCCCCGCCTCCCGCTGCTCGCCGGGCAGGGGGCAGACATACATGTGCTGGTACTCGTCGATGGCCTTGGCCCGCACATAATCGGCATCGGCCCAGCGGCCGAAGCGCCGGGGATCGAATTCGAGGGTGCTGATCTCGGCCTGACCGTGGACCATCATCTGCGCCAGATAGCGCCCGACCCCGGGGCCCTGGACGATGCCGATGCTGGAACCGGTGGCCAGCCAGTAGTTGCGAAGGCCGGGCGCCGGTCCCATCAGGAAATTGCCGTCGGGGGTGTGGCCGATGGCTCCGCTGACCACCCGCCGGATGCCGGCCTCGCCGAACAGCGGCAGCCGTTTCGCGGCCCGCTCCAGCCAGGGCATCAGCCGGTCGAGCTCGGGCGGAAAGAGCTCCATCTCGAAGCTCCAGGGTACCCCCTCCTCGAACACCGGACGCGCTCCCTGCCGTTCGTAGGGGCCGACCAGCAGGCCCTGCTGCTCCTGCCGCAGATAGGAATGGCACCAGGGGTCGCGCACCACCGGCAGCTCGCGCCCGAGACCGGCCAGGGCCGGCACCGCCTCGGTCACCACATACTGGTGCAGCATGTCGACGATCGGCAGATCGAGCCCGTTCCAGGCGGCCACCTGGCGGGCGTAGGAACCGGCGGCATTGACCAGATGCTCGCAGAGGATTTCGTCGGTCTCCGTATGCACCTTCCACTCGCCCGAGCGCAGCCGCTCGATCCCGGTCACCCGGGTGCGGCGCCGGATCCTCGCCCCCTTCTCCCGTGCCCCCTCGGCCAGGGCGTTGGCGGCACTCGACGGATCGACATGGCCGTCGGTGGGGGTCCAGAAGCCCAGCCGGACATCGAAGGTATCGAGGCAGGGATGGATCTCGCGGATCTCTTCCGGTCCCACGAGATGGGCCTCGAAGCCGAGATGGCGGGCCTGGCCGGCGAAGCGGCGGAACCAGTCCACCTCCTCCTCGGTCAGCGCCAGCCGCAGGCTGCCGCAGCCGTGCCAGCCGATACCGCCCGGCGTACGCGTTTCGAGCTCCCGGTAGAGGGCGATGCCGTAGGCATGGATGCGGGCGACGCCGGGCGAGCCGACGAAATGGGCGCACAGGCCGGCGGCGTGCCAGGTGGAGCCCGAAGTGAGCTCCCCCTTCTCGAGCAGAATGCTGTCGGTCCAGCCCTCGGCGGCCAGGTGATAGAGCGTAGCGACGCCGAGCATGCCGCCGCCGATGATCACGGTACGGGCCTGTGCGGTCATCGGCGAACCTCCCTCCTCGCGGATCGTCGGTCGTCAGCGGGCTCCGGCGGCAGCCGGATCGGCAGCCGGGCGCGGATCGCGGCATCCGTTTCCGGATCAATGTAGCGCGGCCGGTGGCGCCGCAGAATGTCTCCGGTCGCGGAGATCGCCCGGTCCAGCACGGTGGTGGAACCACGTTCGACCCATTCCCCGGGGCTCGAACGGTCGCCCAGCACCGGGTAGAGATAGCCCTTCTGCATGAGATCGAGGGTCTGGGGATGGCCGAGATAATGGCCCGGCCCGGCGATGCAGACCTCGCGCACCACCTCCACCGACAGGCTGTCGGGGCCGGTATCGATGCCCCGAAGGGTGCGCAGCACGGCACCGATGGCATCGTTGTCGATGACCAGCCCTTCGAGGGAAAAGCCCAACAGGCTGGCCCGCATGCCGGCCGCCTCGTAAACGATGTTCGGCCCGGCATTGGCCACCAGGGCGTGGTTGATGCCGATCTCGTAGCCGGCTTGCTGGTCGCAGACCTTGCTGTCGGTCATGCCCGAGGCGACGCCGGTGGGGATGTCGTAGAACCTGCCCATCTGCGCGCAGGCCGCCATCAGCAGCGCCTGTTCGCCGCTGCCGCCGGACATCGCGCCGGTGCGCAGATCGGAAACGAAGGGCCAGGGACCGAGCAGCGCCGGCGCTCCCGGCTTTATGCAATGCACATAGACGAGGCCGGCCAGCACCTCGGCCACCGCCTGGGTGACGGCCCCGGCCAGCGCCGCCGGGCTGGTCGCGCCCGCCTGGCCGGCGGCGAGCAGCAGGACGGGCAGGCCGGCGCGTACCGCCGCCTCCAGGCAACGGCAGGCATCTTCGGCGAATTTCAGGGGCGGTACCACGAAGCAGCAGGAGAGACTGACGAAGGGTCGTGCCCGGAAGGCCTCCTCGGAACCGGCCAGGAGATGCAGCATGCCGAGCGCGGCCTCGAGCTGGCGGGGATGGCCGAAGCTCACCCCGACATGCTTGCGGGTGCCGGCGAGGCAGGCATAGAGCGTGTTGATCTCCATCTCGTAGGGATCCTCGAGATCCCGGCAGACCAGCGGTCGCTGGAAGAGATGGAGATGTTCGAGGACATCCACGATGCGGGCCGCATCGTAGAGGTCGGCGAGGGTCGATTCGCGGTAGCGGCCGCTGCGTGCATCGACGATGTGGACGGCGGCCCCCGCCGTGCCGAAATGGACCCGACGGCCGCCGGGATGGATATCCAGCTCCGGATCGCGTGCGCAGAGGGGAACCTCCCGCGCGGCGGAGGAGATCGCCGTTTCCACCAGGGTCCGCGGAAAGCACAGCCGACCCTGTTCGCCGAGGCGGGCGCCGCGGGCGGTGCACAACTCGACACAGGAAGGAATGGGATCAGCCAGCCCGATCGTCTCCAGGATGTCGAGCGCGGCCTCGTGGATCGCGCGGCGATCGCTCTCCGAAAGCGGCCCGTAGCTTCCGCCCTCGAGCCCGGCGCGCACCGGCCGTTCCGCTGTCGGCGGCGCTCCGGCCCGCTCCGCCCTGCGTGCCGTTCTGCCGCCGCGCCGCCGCGTCACCGTCGCCTGCGTCATGACCGCCTCCACGCTCGCGCGACGATCGAAGGGTGGCAGCAAGGGCGATCCCGATCAAACGAGAGTTTCTCACCCGGAGATGAATCCAGTTCATCATGGAGCCTTTGCCGTATAGGCTGTTGCCGGCTCTCGGACATGAAGAGATTTCGGGGAACTATGCGCCGGCGCGATCTCCCCTCCCTTTCCTCGCTGCGGGCCTTCGAGGCGGCCGCCCGGCACCTGAGCTTCCGCCTCGCGGCGCGGGAACTGGCGGTCACCGACTCGGCGATCAGCCACCAGATCCGCGAGCTCGAGCGCAGCCTCGGCACGGCCCTCTTCCGGCGGCACGGCCGGCGGGTCGAGCTGACCCCCGAA
>JALSRW010000201.1 GCA_026984595.1 Alphaproteobacteria bacterium | reverse complement strand
GTTCCACCGGGGTCAGCAGGTTGAGCCGGAAGGGACCGAGTTCGGCCAGCAGCACCCCCTTGGCGCCGAGCGGTTCGTAGAGCTCGACCCGGGCCTCCACCAGCTCGCGCCCGTCGGCCCTGGCGCTTCCACCGTCCAGCAGGGCGATATGGTGGGGACGAACGCCGAGCACCACCCGCCTGCCGTCATATCCGGAAAGGGCCGCCGCCTGAGCCGGACTCAGGGAGAGCCGCGTGGAAGTGCCCTCGAGCTGCAGCTTCACCCCGTCGGCCTCGGCGAGGAGCTCGGCCGGCAGCAGATTGATGGTGGGCTGGCCCAGATGGCGGGCGACGAACAGGCTCTGCGGCCGCTCGAACACTTCCTCGGGACTGCCGATCTGCACGAGTCCCCCCGGCCCCATCACCCCGATCCGGTCGCCCAGGGAGAGGGCCTCGGCATAGTCGTGGGTGACGTAGAGGGTGGCGGTGCGCCGGAGCTCCTCGAGATGATGGAACTGCTCGCGCAGTTCCTGGCGGATCTTGGCATCGAGATGGCTGATGGGCTCGTCGAGAAGGAACACGTCGGGATCGCGCACCAAGGTGCGGCCGAGGGCGGTGCGCTGTTTCTGGCCGCCCGAGATCTCGCCCGGACGGTGCTCGAGGATGTGCTCGATCCGGAGCAGCCTCGCCACCTCCATGACCTTGCGGCGGATCTCCTCGGCCGGCCGCCGCCGCGCCCGGAGCGGACTCGCGATGTTCTCGAAGACGGTGAGATGCGGATAGAGCGCATAGCTCTCGAAGGTCAGCGCCACATTGCGGCGATAGGGGGGCAGCGCCGAGATGTCCTCGCCCCGGACCCGGACGGTTCCGGCCTGGGGGCTCTCCAGCCCGGCCACGCAGCGCAACAGGGTGGTCTTGCCGATCCCCGAGGGGCCGACCACGACGAAGAACTCACCGGCCTCGACATCGAGATCGAGACGGTCGAGCACCACATGGTCGAAGGCCTTGCACAGCCCGCGGATCTCCAGGAGCGCCACGGCTCAGCCCTTCACCACGCCGAGGCTGAGGCCCCGGACCATGTAACGGCGCAGCAGGATGAACATCACCACCGGCGGCAGCATGGCCACCAGCGAGAAGGCCATCACCAGGTTCCACAGGGTCTGGCTCCCCTGGGTGAAGGTCGGGATATGGACGGGAAAGGTCTTGACGTTGGTGCCGGTCAGCAGATTGGCGAAGAGATATTCGTTCCAGGCGAAGATGAAGCACAGCATGGCCACCGAGATCATCCCGGGCAGTACGAGCGGCAGGGTCACCCGGAAGAAGGCCTGGAAAGGCTTCCAGCCGTCGACATAGGCCGCCTCCTCCAGCTCCACCGGTGCGTCGCGGAAGAAGACCATCATCAGCCAGGTCGCCAGCGGCAGGTTGAACACCAGGTAGAGGATGATCAGCGAGAAGTAGCTGTCGGTGCCCCAGGGCGTGTTGTCGAAGAGGAAGAACATCGGAATGAGCACCGCCACCGGCGGGAACATGCGGTTGGAGAGAATCCAGAAGGCCAGGTTCTCGCCCACCGGCCCCTTGAGATAGCGGGCCAGGGCGTAGCCGGCGAGCGTGCCGAGAAAGAGCGACAGGGCGGTATTGGCGAGGGCGACGACGAGGCTGTCCTGGAGCGCCTTGAGACTGCCCGGATCGGCGAAGATCCCGGCATAGTTGCCGGGCACCAGCACCTCCGGCCAGAAGGTCGGGATCATGCGGTTGATCTCGGCCACCGGCTTCAGCGAGGTAATGAGCTGGAAATAGAAGGGGAACAGGGTGAAGAACAGCCAGATCCCCAGAAACGCCAGCAGCAGCGCGCGGATCAGACGGGCGGAGGTCTCGCTCATGCCGCCCTCACGCGAAGGCCTGGGCCTTCAGCACCCGTTTCAGGTACTGGAGGAAGAGGGTGACGAGCACCGCCGCCACCGCGAAAATGAGCCAGGCATAGGCCGCCGCCTCACCGATCTGGAATTCGCGGATGCCCTTCTGGAAGGCGATGAAGACGGGAAGCTCGCTGGACTGCGCCGGACCGCCCGAGGTCATCACATAGACCTTGTCGACGAACTTGTAGGCGTCCATGAAGCGCAGGATGAAGGCGATGGCGATGATCTCCTTGAGCATCGGCAGGGTCAGCCGGCGCAGTACGGTGAAGCGCGAGGCGCCGTCGACGCGGGCCGCCTCGAAGACCGCCGGGGGCAGCGAGACCCGCCCCGAATAGACGATCAGCAACGGCAGCGCGGTCCATTGCCAGACATCGGCGATGATCAGTGAGGTCAGGGAGAGATCGACTCCCAGCCAGTCGATGCGCTCGGTGGGGGCCATCAGCCCGAGATTGATCAGCAGATGGTTGACCGCCCCGTTGTTGGCCTGGAGCAGGAACTTCCAAAGCACGCCGACGATCGAGGGCGGCAGCATCATCGGCAGCACCATCGCCACCAGCAGCACCACCCGCAGCCCCGGTCTGGGTACCAGCTCGTAGAGGACGAGCGCGAGCGCGGTCCCCAACAGAACCTCGAGGGTGGCGCCGAAGGTCAGATACCAGGCGAGATTGACGACGCTGTTGTGGAACCGCGGATCGGCCAGGACGTTGGCGAAGTTCTGCCAGCCGACATAAGCGTAGCGGCCGGTGAACAGGCCCATCATGTTGGTATCGTGGAAGGCGTGATAGGCCATCCAGACGGTCGGATAGACGACGATCGCCAGCAGCACGAGAACGGGGATGCCGACCATCACCCAAGGCACCCAGCGGGCGACGATCCGCGCCCGCGGCGTCTTGCGCGCCTCGAACCAATCCGGCACGGCCGGTGCCGCGATCCCCTGTTCCAATTCGGCCTCCCTCGTTCCTCTCCGCGGGCTGCACCGATAGAACGGTCCGAGTTTCCCGCCTGTCAAGTCCGGCGCACGCGCACGGGGCCGCCTGCCGCTGCGGTTCACGACCGCGGCGCGAAAGCGGTGGCCAGGCGGTAGGAGGCACCGGGATGCCGGAAGCGGGCCCAGGTCACCACCCGGTTGCGGTTGCGGGTGCGCCGTTCGATCACCAGCACCGCATCCCCCGGCCGGATGTCCAGTGCCGTGGCGGTGGCCGGATCCGCGTTCTCGGCCGCGATCACATGCTCGGCTTCCGACCAGGGCACATGTTCGAGCAGCCAGGAACCGGGGGCGACGGCAGTGAAATCGGCCGCCGCCGCCTCCGGTACCGCCAGGAGATTGATCCAGCGGTCCTCGAGCTGGAACGGGCGGCGGTCGGCCAGATGCAGGACCAGCAGATGCAGCGCCCGCTCCCCCGCCGGCAGCTCCAGCCGCTCGCGGATCCCGGCCGGCGGGACCGGCGTCCGGCGGGCGAGCAG
>JALSRW010000200.1 GCA_026984595.1 Alphaproteobacteria bacterium | reverse complement strand
GCGCTCGCGGGCGCGGTCGAGCGCCGCATCCAGGGCGGCCCGGGCCATGCCCAGGGCGGCGGCCCCCACCGTCGGGCGGAAAATGTCGAGGGTCGCCATCGCCACCTCGAAGCCCCGACCGGGCGCGCCGATCATGTTCGCAGAGGGCACCCGACAGGCGCGCAGCCGCAACCGGGCCAGGGGATGCGGTGCCATGGTGGCGATCCGCTCGGCGATCTCCAGTCCCGGTGTCCCGGCATCGACCAGAAAGGCGGAGAGCCCGCGATGTCCGGGCGCCTCGCCGGTACGGGCGAAGATCACGTAGTGATCGGCGATACCCCCGTTGCTGATCCAGGTCTTTTCCCCCTCCAGCAGAAACGCATCGCCGTCCGCGGTGGCGGTGGTCCGGAGCGCGGCCACGTCCGAACCCGCTTCGGGTTCGGACAGGGCGAAGGCGGCGATGCGCTCACCCCGCGCGACCGGCGGCAGATAGCGGCGTCGGAGATCCTCGCTCCCATAGAGGGTGATGGCGCCGGAGCCGAGCCCCTGCATGGCGAAGGCGAAATCGGCGAGGGCCGAATGTCGGGCCAGGATCTCGCGCAGCAGACAGAGCGTGCGCACATCGAGGGTCTCGGCCGCCCCGCCATGTGCCGCCGGCACGCAGGGACGCAACCAGCCGTCCGCCCCCAGCCGGGCGACCAGCTCCCGGCAGAGCGCATCGGCAGCGGCAGGACCGGGCTCGCGCGGCCGCGCAGCGAGCAAATCCCGATGCGCCGTGCACCAGGCCTCCAGCTCGCCGGCCAGGTGCCGGTGACCTTCTTCGAAGAAGGGCCAGGCGAGATAGCTCCGATCCGCCATCAATCGCCCTCGAATTCCGGTCTGCGCTTGGCGACGAAGGCCTCGTAGGCCCGGCGGAAGTCCCGCGTGGCCATGCAGATCGCCTGGGCCTGGGCCTCGGCCTCGACCGCCTGCTCGATGGTCATCGCCCATTCCTGATGGAGCTGGATCTTGGTGACGCCATGGGCGAAGGTGGGACCCTCGACGAGGCGCCGGGCGAATGCCGAGGCTTCGGCGAGCAGCGCATCGGGCTCCACCAGCCGGTTGAAAAACCCCCAGCGCTCGGCTTCCTCGCCGCTCATCGAACGGCCGGTGAAGAGCAGCTCCGCGGCGCGGCCCTGGCCGATGATCCGGGGCAGGATCGCACAGGCGCCCATGTCACAGCCGGCCAGTCCGACCCGGGTGAAGAGGAAGGCCACCTTGCTGCGAGCGGTCCCGAAGCGAATGTCACTGGCCATCGCCAGAATGGCCCCGGCGCCGGCGCAGACCCCGTCGACGGCGGCGATCACCGGCTGCGGGCAGCGGCGCATGGCCACCACCAGATCGCCGGTCATGCGGGTGAATTCCAGCAGGCCGGGCATGGCACGTTCGGTGAGCGGCCCGATGATCTCGTGCACATCGCCGCCGGAACAGAAGTTCTCCTCGGCACCGGTCAGGATCACCACCTTGATGTCGCGATCGTTCCGCAGCGCCTGGAAAAGGTCGCGCAGCTCGGCATAGGACTCGAAGGTGAGCGGGTTCTTGCGGGCCGGCCGGTCGAGGGTGATGGTCGCCAGCCCGTCGGCGGCCTGCCAGCGGAAATGGGTGGCGCGGTAGTCAACCAGTCTCATGATCGTCCCATCGGCCGACACCGGCCGCCTTGACCCTGGCCAGAAGCGCGGACAGCGTTCGTCTTTCCTCGGCCGAGAGGTCTCCCAGGAGTTCGGCCACCCAGCGGCCGTGGGCCGCAGCCATCCGACCGAACAGAACCAGGCCCTCGGACGTGATTCGCACCCGCTGCAGGCGCCGGTCTCCGGGATCGGTCCGGCGGGCCACCAGCCCCTCCTCGACCAGGCGGCGGACCAGCCCGGTGACATTGCCGTTGGTCACCATCAGACGCTTCGAAAGGGCGCTCATGGTCAGCCCCTCCGGGCTCTTGGCGAGCTGTGCCATCAGGTCGAAGCGGGCGAGCGAGCAGCCGAAGCGCTGGCGCAGGCGCTGCGCCAGCTCGCGCTCGATGAGCATGGTGGTGCCCAACAGCCGCAGCCACAGACGCAGGAGTTCCGCGGCCTCCGCATCGTGCAGGGAATGCAGCGCCTCGGTCTTCTTCATGCTCGCATCCGCTCCGCCATTGCAAAAGACGCCCGGAACGCCGACCGTGCCATCCGGCGTACCACTCCTGCCGACCGCACAACGCCACCACCCCGCACGGGGTCGGATTCGTCGCGCCGGAAAATTGCTTTAGTTGTAAAGTACCCTTCCCGCCGCCCCACGTAAAGGGGCGCGCGAAGCTGTTGCACCATTGCCGGAATGGAAGGCGTCCGCTGCGCGGTCAGCCGCAGATATCGTAACGCAGGGTACCCAGCAGCGTGCCGCTCTTGGGGTCGCGTGCCGGCTCGAGCTCGTGGCAATCATCCGCCGGCGGCGGCTCCGTCTCGAAATAGAACTCCGGATTGGGCGTGCCCAGAAGCTCGACCTGGGCCTCTCCCAGCGGATCGTACTGGATGGGGGTGCCGCCGCGCTCGGAACCGACGCAGCGCCAGACCCGCTCGGCCGAATCGCGGAGCACGATATCCACCACGCCGAAGGAAAGCTTGCGGGCGATCAGCACCACCACCGGCCGCGCCGAACTGGCGGCCGCACAGCCGCGGATGGCCGGCATCAGCTCCGGCAGCGCCTTCGACCAGTCGAACAGCGGGCGGCGTTTCGCGGGTGGCGTGTCGGCCTCGGCGGGGGCCTCGCCGGCTGGCGGCGTGACCTGCTCCGGCGGCTCGGTTTCGGGCGGCTGGATCTTCAGCAGATCGCCCCGGATCCATCCGGAAAACCGTCCGTCTGGATCGCGCACCCGATACCAGACATAGCTGCCGCGACGCTCGCTACCGAGGATTTCCACCAATTGACCGCCCAGCGCCTTGCCGACGATGTTGCCGCTTCGCACTTCGGGCGCGGCGCGCACATTGACCCGACTGCCCGGCGCCACCGTCACTACCGCCCGGCCGACCGGCTCGGACTGCTGCGCATGGCTACCGGCGGCAGCCGCAACCCAGAAAAGCGCCGCGAACAGCGACGGCAACAGGCGACGCATCCCCATCTCCCGCTGGACGACCGGCCGGTGGCCGAGGATCGACACCGGCCGCCCCTTCACATATCCCGTGGCCCGGTCCACCGCAATCGGGGCGGGCGCCGAGTTCGCGGCGCGGCTCAGACGATGCGGTGGAGCAGCGGCACGCCGCAGGCGAGCCGCCGGCAGTTCTCGACCGCCACCTCGAGGCTGCGGGCGATGGTTCCGGTGGTGAACCAGGCCACATGCGGTGCGCAGACAACATTGTCGAGCGCCAGCAGCGGATG
>JALSRW010000199.1 GCA_026984595.1 Alphaproteobacteria bacterium | reverse complement strand
AATCGCCCAGTCCCGCGGCCGATTTATGCGTATGTATGCGTATCTCCGAGGTCTCCGCCCGCTGCAGTGTCCGCTCAGATGCCGAGCCAGTCGGCGACGGTCTCGATCTGTTCCGCGCACATCAACGCCGGGGCGTGACCGATGCCGGCGAAGGTGACGAGGCGGGCGCGCGGACCGCGCACGGTCATGGCCATGGCGGTAGCCGGGTCGAGCACCGGGCTCCGTGCCCCGCGCAGCACCAGCACCGGGCAGGACAAGCGCTCGTAGGCCGACCACAGATCGAGATCCTCCGCCGTCTCCTCGAGGAAGGGGACGCGGATCGCGGGGTCGTAATGGAGCCGCAGCCGGCCGCCTTCCCGGCGCGCGCTGTGGATCGCCAGATGCCGCCACTGCGCCTCGGTCAGCGGCCCGAAACCGACATGGATCCTGCGCAGATGGGCCTCCAGTTCGGCGAGATCGGCGAAGGAGAGATCGAGACCGAGATAGGCACGGATGGGCTCCAGCGCGGCGGCGGCGACAAAGGGACCGATATCGTTGAGCACCAGCCGCGCGATGCGCTGCGGCTGCCGCGCCGCGAGGCCGAGAGCGATCAGCCCGCCCATCGAGGTGCCGATCCAGTCGACCGCGTCCAGCTCCAGCCGATCGAGCAGCTCACGGATCTGCCCGATGTAGGTGTCCAGCCGGTAGCCGCGCGGATCCTGGAGCCAATCGCTCCGGCCGCGACCGACGACATCGACACACAGCACCCGAGCGCCACCGGCCGCCAGCCGCGCCGCCAGGAAATCGAAATCGCGGGCGTTGCGGGTCAGCCCGTGGACGCAGAGGACGGTGCGCCCGGCCCGTTCCTCGCCCCATTCGGTCCAGGCGAGCGCGATTCCCCCGCCGGATGCGCCCAGCCGCAGCCGTCGCTGTCGCATCGCCGGCCGGACGGTCACCCTCGCTCAGAGCTCGCTGAACAGATCGGTCGACAGATAGCGTTCCGCCGCCGAGGCGACGATCACCACGATCCGCTTGCCGGCCATCTCCGGGCGTGCACCCACCTCGAGGGCGGCGGCGATGGTCGCGCCCGAGGAGATGCCCACCGGGATCCCCTCGAGGGCGGCGGTGCGGCGGGCCATCTGGAAGGCGGTCTCGTTGCCGATACGCACGACCTCGTCGATCAGCGATCTGTCCAGTACCGGCGGAACGAAGCCGGCGCCGATACCCTGGATCTTGTGGGGGCCCGGACGGCCGCCGGAGAGCACCGGACTGTCCTCGGGCTCGACCGCGATCATCCGCAGATGCGGCAGGCGCGGCTTGAGAACCTGCCCGCAGCCGGTGAGCGTGCCGCCGGTACCCACTCCGGCGACGATGGCATCGAGGCGGTGGCCGGTATCCCGCCAGATCTCCTCGGCGGTGGTCCGCCGATGGATCTCGGGATTGGCCGGGTTCTCGAACTGCTGCAGCATCACGGCGTTCGGGTTTTCGCGGCAGATCCGCTCGGCCGCCTCGATCGCTCCCCGCATGCCCCTCTCGGCCGGGGTCAGCTCCAGTTCGGCGCCCAGCAGCTTGAGCATGCGGCGACGCTCGATGGACATGCTCTCGGGCATGGTCAGCACCAGCCGGTAGCCCTTGGCGGCGCAGACGAAGGCGAGGGCGATGCCGGTATTGCCGGAGGTCGGCTCGACCAGCAGGGTATCCGCTCCGATCCGCCCCGAGTGCTCGGCCGCCTCGACCATCGACAGGGCAATGCGGTCCTTGACCGAACTCAGCGGATTGAAGAATTCGAGCTTGGCCAGAATCTCCGCCCGGCAGCCGTAATCCTCGAGCACCCTGTGCAGACGCACCAGCGGCGTATTGCCGATGGTTCCGCAGATGTTGTCGTAGATCCGTTCCCGCACCTCGGATCGCGCACCGGCAACCGCCATCTTCTCCTTCCCCGTCAAATCCGGACCGGGTGCAATCTAGGCGAAGCCCGCCCACAGTCCAAGAAACCTCTCGGTTGCCGGTACGGAAGGCTGGCGGCCGCCGGGCGGGCGCGCTACTCCCGGGCCGGCATCCGAGCGGAGACGCGGGAGAGGAACGTGAGCGAGCGGTCGTTTTTCAGCACGCGGCTGCCGGCGGCATGCGAGCTGCTGGCGCCGGACGGTTCCGAGATCCGCTGTCTGCCGGCGACCGAGCGCGGCAGCATGGTCCATTGCCGACTGCCGCCCGGCGCCGTCTCGAAGGCGGTCCGCCATCGCACGGTGGAAGAGATCTGGTACGTGCTGGCCGGCCGTGGCGAGCTCTGGCGGAGCCGCGGACAGCGGCGGGAGATCACGCCGCTGGAGCCCGCGACCGCCCATACGATCCCGCTCGGCACCGCTTTCCAGTTCCGCAACACGGGCGATCAGCCCCTCGACATCCTGATCGTCACCATGCCACCCTGGCCCGGGGCCGAGGAGGCGGTGCGCGCCGCCGATCACTGGCCGGCGGCCGACGCCACCGACCCGGGCTCCCCGCAACCACAGGACCGACCGGAGAACAGGCAGTGAGCACGGGCTTCGCATCGACCGGCGATCTCACCGAAAAGACCATCACCTTCGAGGAGCTGGCTCCCGGCATCTACGCCTTCACGGCCGAGGGCGATCCCAATTCCGGGGTGGTGGTCGGCGACGAGGGGGTGTTGGTGTTCGACGCCCAGGCCACACCCAAGCAGGCGCGGCGGGTGATCGAGCGGATCCGCACCGTGACCGACAAGCCCATCCGCCATGTCGTGCTCTCCCACTATCACGCGGTGCGGGTGATGGGCGCCTCGGCCTACGGTGCCGGCGAGATCGTCGCCTCCAAGGGCACCCGCCATCTGATCGAGGAGCGCGGCCAGGCCGATTTCGAGAGCGAGGTGGGGCGTTTTCCCCGCCTGTTCGAGGATGTCGGGAGCGTGCCCGGCCTGACCTGGCCGAGCATGGCCTTCGAGAAGGCCCTGACCATCTGGCTCGGCGAGCGACGGGTGGAGCTCATCCATCTCGGACGCGGCCACACCGCCGGCGACATCGTCGCCTGGATGCCGGAGGAGAAGGTCTGCTTCGCCGGCGACCTCGTCGAATATGGCGCTACCCCCTATACCGGCGATGCCCACCTCCGGGACTGGCCGCGGACGCTGGAGCGGCTGGAAGCATTGGGTGCGGAAAAGCTGGTGCCGGGACGCGGCGCCGCCCCCGACACCCCGGAAAAGGTCCGCGAGGCGATCCACGGCACCCGCGCCTTCATCGAGGATCTCTATCGCATCGCCGAAGAGGGGGTGAAGGCGGGCCGGACCCTCAAGCAGGTCTACGAGCAGGCGATGCGGGAAATGGCACCCAAATACGGCGAGTGGGTGATCTTCAAACACTGCATGCCGTTCGATG
>JALSRW010000198.1 GCA_026984595.1 Alphaproteobacteria bacterium | reverse complement strand
CAGCTCGGCAAGCGCCTCGCGGAGACCGCCGAGACGATCGACGAGACCGCGCTCCAGCGCCTGACGGCCGGTCCACACCCGCCCCTTGGCCACCTCCTCCACCGCGGCGGGCGCCATGCCCCGCCCTTCGGCGACGGTCGCCTTGAAGCGGGCATAGAGCTCGTCGACGATCCGTTCCATGCGTGCCCTCGCCCTGGCATCGTAGGGTTCGTTGACCGACCAGATGCCGGCATTGCGGCCGCGGCGCAGGCTCGCCCAGTTGACATCCAGTTCGCGCCACAGGCCGGCCAGCACGGGTTTGCCGGAGATGACACCGATCGAGCCGGTGAGCGTGGCCGGAGAAGCCAGGATACGGTCGGCGCGGGCGGCGATCCAGTAGCCGCCGGACGCTGCGGTATTGACCATCGAGACCACCACCGGCTTGCCGGCGGCGCGCAGGCGGTCGATGGCCCGGGCGATGGTGATCGAGGCCACCGCCGATCCGCCCGGACTGTCGAGACGCAGCAGCACCGCTTCGACCTCCTCGTCTTCGAGCGCCCGGGCAAGAGCCTCGCGCAGGGTCTCCGAGCCGATCCCTTCGGCCTCGGGGATGCTGCCCGACAGGATGGTGCCGCTGGCATGCACGAAAGCCACGACCGAGGCCTCCTCGGATCTTTCCAGCGCGGCCGCATAGTCGGCGATCGGCAGGGCCTTCGCCTCCGGGCCGGCACCTTCCAGAGCGGCAGCCCGCGCCTCGTCGAAATAGCCGATCCGATCCAGGAGCCCGGCGGCCAGCGCTTCCTCGGCGGTGAAGGGGGCACCGTCGATGAGATCGGCGACGGTGGCCGGATCGAGATTCCGACCGGCGGCGATCCCTTGCCGGAAGCCGGCGAACAGATCGTCGAGCAGGGCTTCCGTCATCTCCCGGTTGGCAGTGGTCGGGCGCCGCTCGGTGAAGCTCTCGAAGGCGGTCTTGTAGGCCTCGCGCCGCATCACTTCCGGCAACACGCCGATGCGATCCAGGAGCCCACGCAGAAACGGCATCTCCACCGACAGGCCGGTGATCGCCACCAGCCCGCCCGGCTGCATCCAGATCCGCTCGAAGGCGCTGGCGATGTAGTAGCCCTCGTTGCCGGGGCCTCCCTCGCCGAAGCTCTCGGCATGGACGATGGTGGGCTTGCCGGCCTCGCGCAAGCGTTCGATCGCATTGCGCAGTTCCTGGGCGGCGGCGAAGCCGTGCGCGGAGGCATCGATGCGGGCCAGCACCCCCACCACCCGCGGATCCCCGGCCGCCGCATCCAGCGCCAGCAGCACCTGATCCAGACTCGGCCGGCTTTCCCCGGTCAAGAGCCCGATCGGATCGGGTCCGCCGGCATTGGAGAGGCTGCCGCGCAGATCGACGGTCAGCAGCATGCGCTCGGGCAGCGTCGGTCCGGCCCCGACCAGGCTCTGCCAGGCGAGGTAGCCGGCGATGCCCAGACCGGCGAGAAAGAGCAGCGCGATGGCCCCGACCACGGCGAGGAATCCGACCAGAAAACGTTTCATGTTGCGGGTTCCGGGCTGCGATGGAGGGCGGCGTCAGGCGGCACGGTGACGCTGGCTGGCGGTCTTGAGCTGGCCGCAGGCGGCGAGAATGTCGCGACCTCTGGGGAGGCGGATCGGGGCAGCGATGTTGCCGGCCTCGATGATCGCCGCGAAGGCCCGCATCCGGTCGTTGCTGCTGCATACGAAGGGGGCACCCGGCCAGGGATTGAAGGGGATCAGGTTGACCTTGGCGGGAATGCCGCGCAGCAGCCGGACCAATTCCCGGGCATCGGCGTCGCTGTCGTTGACTCCTCTGAGCATCACATACTCGAAGGTGATGGCCCGGCGACTCGGATAGTGCCGGCAGGCCTCGAGCAATGTCGCGATGTTCCATCTGCGATTGATCGGCACCAGCCGGTCGCGCAGTGCATCGCGCACCGCGTGCAGGGAAATGGCGAGGCCGGTGCCGAGTTCACGGCCGCATTGCTCGATGCGGGGCACCACGCCCGAGGTGGAGACGGTGATCCGGCGCTTCGACAGATCGAGACCGGCCGGATCCATGGCGATCCGCAGGGCGGTCGCCAGATTGTCGTAGTTGAGGAGGGGCTCCCCCATGCCCATCACCACGAGATTGGTGAACAGCCGGCCCGGCCGGCCGCTCGGCCACTCGCCCAGCATGTCCCGGGCCACCAGCATCTGGGCCAGGATCTCGCCGGCGGAGAGATTGCGTACCAGCGGCATGGTACCGGTATGGCAGAAGCTGCAGGACAGGGTGCAGCCGACCTGGGTGGAGATGCAGAGCGCTCCCCGGTCCTCCTCGGGAATGAAGACGCTCTCCACCTCCTGGCCGTCGGCGAAGCGCAGGAGCCATTTGCAGGTACCGTCGGCCGAACGCTGCTCGGCGACGATCCGGGGGCGGGACAGCGAGCAATGTTCGGCGAGCCGGTCGCGGAGCTCGGCGGGCAGGTCGGTCATCCGCGAGAATGCATCGGCGCCGCGGGCATAGATCCAGCGAAAGAGCTGCCGCGCCCGCATCCGGCGCTGGCCTTCGGGCACGCCGAGCGCCGCGAGCTCGGCTTCCAGCCGTTCGCGCGGCAGCCCGATCAACGACACCGGTCCGGTGCCGTCGGGGTCATTTCTTGCAGGCATCGAGCATGGCCCGGTAGGCCTTGGTGAAACCCAGCAGGGAATAGGTGTCGAGGGAGTAGGTGCCCTTGCGGGAGGTGCCGCGCACGGTCATTTTGCGGCCGCGTTTCATCGCCTCGATGATCCGCTTGTCTTCCTCCGAAGTCCTGGCGAAAGCATTCTCGCCGTCGGTGAACAGGGAAAAGGTCTTCTTGTCGATCTTCATCCGGACCGTGCTCTGTTTCTTGTAGGGATACCCCGCCTGGACGCTGACCTGAATGTTGGGCGCCTTGATCGGGAACTTGGCGACCAGAACCGCCGCGGGACCACGCTTGGAGTAGTCGCCCTCCATCTTCTGCGGCTCGCTGGCCACATAGCAGACGCGCCCCTTCTTGTCCTTGTAGACGAAAAGGTTCCAGTCCCGGTAGGTGTTGATCAGCTCCGGACCCGAGCCCTTGGCCGCCTGTGCGGCGAGATCGGTCGAAGGCAGCAGCAGCATCGCGAGCAGTAGAAACTTCCTGACCATACCTGTACCGGTCCCCTTGTTCGCACAGACCCGATCCCGTGCCATCCCCCCGGACGATAGCGTACTCGGGGATTCGATCAACGCCGGCGTGCAACCGTGGACGGCCGCAATACGGGAGCACCGTGGATATGGGCCGGCAGTGGCTCGACCGGACCGCCCGCCCGCACCGGCCGCTCGGCGAACCGCCCGAGGCTGAGCATCCGGTCGTACATGACGATGGC